>CAYFTQ010000028.1:0-13184 GCA_964346035.1 uncultured Roseospira sp.
GATACGGCTGGCGGTCCGGTGGTGCATGTCCAGCGGGGGGTGGCGGGCTTCAGCCCGGATCCGGTGCTGATCGGGGTTCACATGCCCGCGCCCGATCAGCGCCGGTCCGTCGGCCTTGTGCCGTGGGTGGCGGCCGCCAGCGCCGGCGGGCTGACGGCCCTGATGCTGGGCGGGCTGCTGTTCACTCGGGCCGGTCGGCGGGGTGGCGCGGGCGACGGTGGGGCGGGCGACGGTGGGGCGGCGGAGACCGCCTTGACGGCGCGGCCGGTCGAGGAGACCGAGGCCACCGTCCTGAGGGTGGCGCTGGCGGACGCCGGCCGTCTGGCTGAGGTGCTGCCGCCGGCGCGTGCCCTGGCTGCCGTGCGGGCCTTTACCGGCGCGGTCACGGGCCTGATCGGGCGTCATGGCGGTCGTGTCACCGAGAGCCACGGTCCGATTCTGGTGGCGGTGTTCAACCTTCCCGATCCACTGTCCGGTCATGCCCAGGCGGCGCTGAACGCCGCGCTGGGGATTCAGACCCACCTGGAGGCCGGTCCGCTGGAGGGGCAGGTCCTGCGCGCGCGTCAGGGTGTGGCGACCGGGACCGTCCTGGCCGGGGCGCTTGGTCCGCCCGGAGACCCGCGCTATGGCGTGCTGGGCCCGGCGGTGGACCTGGCCGGCGAGCTGGAGGCCATGACCGCGCGCACCGGCACGCGCATCCTGGTTTCGGACCGCACCGCCGCCCTGGCGCCTTCGGTGGGGTTGAGGTCGCTGGGGAAACTGCCGGTCCCCGGACAGGGGGTTGCCGCGCGCGTGCATACTCCCGTTTCCAACCCCGGCGAGTGACGTGCGCGCGGGTTCACGCCGGATCGAGCGGCCCGGTTGGGCGCACGCGCCCGGCGCCGTCGCGCGTCAGCGACACGGGTGTCAGGTGGTCGCCCCTGCATGGCCCGGCGACACACCGCCCGGTGTCGGGCCGGAAGCGCGCCCCGTGGGTGCCGCAGCGCAGGAAGCGGCCATCGGGTGACAGGACCTCGCCAGGGATGAAGTCCAGCCGTACGCCATTGTGCGGACAGCGGTTGCGAAAGGCGCGCACGCTGCCCTTCCAGGCCATGACCAGCACGCTGACCGGCTCCCCGTCGGCATCGGTCAGGGTGACAACGCGGGCCGCGCCCTCGCTCAGGCCCGCGGCCAGGTCGTCCGGCGCGCCGGACGCCGTCACGGTGCCGCCAGGCCCAGGTTGTCCCACAGCTCGCGCCATTCGCGCGGCGACAGGCCGCTGTCCGCTTGTGCCACGGCCTCTCCGGACAGGTGCCGGCGCAGGACCTCGGCAGCCGGGCGCGAGAGGAAAATGCCGCCCCGGCGGTAGTCCTCGAACGCCTCGTGCACGATCGGCACCCAGCGCGCCATCAGGTCCAGCAGCACCTCGGCATAGACGCGAATTTCGTACTGGGCGTGCGGATCGGCGCGCAGGGACAGAAAGTGCATCAAGTTGTGCAGATCGACTTTCCAATACCATTGCGTATAGGTGTTCAGCGTCAGGTTCATGCGCGCCAGCTCCCGCGCCAGCCCGCGCCGGCCGGCCTCGCCGTCCTTGGCGTCCGCGTTGTCGGACTCCAGCATGCGTTCGTAGTTCTCATGGCAACGGGTGGCGTCGGCGCTCAGGATATCCAGCACCTCGGCCGCCTCCTCGCCCTCCAGCACGAGGCCGCGCCCCTGGCGGTTGTCGCTGGACTGGGCCGCCAGATGCTCCGGTGCGGGAATGTAGAACTCGCGATCCAGAACGGAATAGCGCGCCGAATACTCGTTCACGTTCGCGGTGCGGTGGCGAATCCATTGCCGAGCCACGAAGATCGGCAGCTTCACATGGACCTTGATCTCGCACATTTCGAACGGCGTGGTGTGCCGGTGACGCATCAGGTAGCGGATCAGGCCCCGGTCCTCGCGCACCTGGCGGGTGCCGCGACCGTAGGAGACACGGGCCGCCTGCACCACGGCGCCGTCGTCGCCCATGTAGTCCACGATGCGCACGAACCCATGGTCGAGCACCGGAAAGGGGACGTGAAGTATATCCTCCATGTCCGGCACGGTGGTCCGGCGGGTGTCGTGGGTGCGCGCGCGCAGGGCCTCGATTTCGGCCAGCATGACCGGGGAGAGGCGGGCGCTCGCTGCGGCGTGGGTGGACTCGGGGTCGGTCATGTCGGCGGCATCCGGCGCGGAAGGTGAAAGGTTGCGCGCACCTTAGCCGGAGCGGCCCGGCGGGCCAAGGGCGTCTCCGCCGTCGTCCCCGCCCTCGGGGGAGTCGGACGGCGGCGCCCGCCCCAGAACCAGACGGCTGGCCAGCGGTGCCAGGGCCAGCACCAGCATGATGCGCGCGATGTGATGGCTGGAGACGAAAGCGACATCCAGGTCCATGGCCAGCGAGATCAGGCTCATCTCCACCACGCCGCCGGGGGCGTAGGCCAGCACCAGTTCCGGCACCGGCAAGTCCGTGAGCAGCGACAGCGCACCGGCGAAGACGACGGTGACGACCAGAAGCACCCCTGTGGCACCCAGCGCGACAACAGAGGCGCGCGCCACCCGCGCCGCCGGCACACCCGAGAAGCGGGCCCCGATGCCGCAGCCGACCACCACCTGGGCGGCGGCCACCAGCAGCGCCGGCGGGTGCGAGGCGGTCCAGCCCAGACCGTGGACCAGCGCGCTTGCCACCATCGGCCCCAACAGTGGCCCGGCGGGGACGCGCAGCAACCGCGCCACCAGGCTGCCCAGGGCGGCACAGCCCACCAGCCAGGACAGATCGGCCGCGGCCAGGCCCTGGCCGATGCCGGCGCCGGCCACCATGCCGACGTCCGGGCGCTCGTAGCCAAGCAGCGCGGCGAACGCGGTCGGGATGCTGACCACCACCAGGAAGATGCGCAAGGCGTGATTGAGCGCGATGGCGCGGTCGTCTCCGCCCATGGCGCGCCCAAGCTCGGCCATGTAGTTGATGCCGCCGGGGGCGGCCGAGAAATAGGCCGTCGGCGCGTCATGGCCGGCGACGCGCCGGAAGAACGCCGCTACCGCCAGCAGGGAAACCAGCACGAAGGCCACCAGCCCCAGCATGCTGGGCCACCAGTTGACCATGTCGGCGACGATGGAGGGATGAAAGGCGGCCCCCAGCATGACGCCCAGAACGCTGACCATGACCCACCGGAAGCCGCCGTTGACGGCCACTCGCAGGCCGGCCGTGGCGGCCAACGTGGTGGCCGTCACGGCCCCCAGCATCCACGGCAACGGCAGTCCGGCGAGCGCGAACGCGGCGCCGCCGCCGCTGCCCAGCGCCAGCGTCCACAGCCACACGACCCACGGCCGCGGCGGGGTGGTTGTCGCCTGCGTATCGGTCTGCGGAGGAGCCGCGTTATCAGGACGTCCTTTCGTCATGGCGAGCCCGCCCCGCCAGGGGCGGGCGCCAGGGGCGCGCGATGACGGCGGCCGATGGACCGGCCCCGCCGGCGTTCCGGCCAATCGGACAGGAAGGCGCGGGACCGCGCCAGGGTCCCTCCCCGGGGGCCTGCGTTCATGGCATGAACTGTTCGTTCAAGATGCGCTCTTCCAGATTGTGTTCGGGATCGAACAGCATGGTGAGTGCCGCGTCGCGGTTTTCGCGCACCTCGACGCTGGCGACGTCGCGCACCTCGGTATAGTCCGCCACCGCGCTGACCGGGCGCTTGGCGCTTTCAAGAACGTCGATGACGACCGCCGCCGTGCACGGCAGCACCGCGCCACGCCAGCGCCTTGGGCGGAAGGCGCTGATCGGGGTCACCGCCATGACGTTGGCCCCCATCGGCAGGATCGGGCCATGGGCGGAGGCGTTGTAGGCGGTCGATCCCGCTGCGGTGCATACCAGCACGCCGTCGCAGATCATTTCCGGCAGCCGGACGCGCCCGTCCACGCTGATCCGCAGCTTTGCGGCCTGGCGCGATTCCCGCAGCAGCGAGACTTCGTTGATGGCCAGCGCCTCCTCGGTTGCGCCGCCCACGGTTCGCGCGACCATGGCCAGCGGATGCACCGCCACCGGTTCGGCAGCGCGCAGGCGGTCCATCAGCTTGTGCTGGCAAAACTGATTCATCAGGAATCCGATGGAGCCCTGGTTCATGCCGAAGATCGGTTTGTCCAGGGGCATGAACCGGTGCAGCGTTTCCAGCATGAAGCCGTCGCCGCCCAGGGCCACGATGGCATCCGCCCGTTCCGGCGCGACATGGCCATAGCGTTGGCGCAGGTCGTCGCGGGCGATGCGCGCGGCGTCGGTGTCGGCGGCGACGATGCTCACGCTGTTGACGATCATCTCGAAAACACACTCCTTGATGGAACCGGTCGGCCCGGACGATCCGTCGCGGCGGCGGCGTCCAGCCACCATCGGGGAGGCATCCCGGCGCCGTCAAGACGACCGCACGGGCGCAGCCGCGCGGCTGGCTTGCGCGGCATCGCCCGTCACGGCCATCATACCGGGCGCGTCTCGTGCCCGGCCGGCCTGGGCGGCGCCGGCAGAGTCGGGCGCGCCAATCGATTCTCGTCAATGCAAGGAGCCATTCTTCCGTGGTTCGGTGCCGGCGTTCGCCCCAACGGACCACGGAAAACAGGAGGTTCCCTCATGTCCCTGCGCGATACCCCGAACCGCTTTGGTGCGGTCTCCGTCTTCAACCATTGGGCCCTGGCGATTGTCGTCATCGCCCTGCTGGGCTCCGGTCTGCTGATCGCCGAGGTTCTCGACACGGAAACCCGGGGGCTCATGATTCCCGGGCACAAATGGGGCAGTGGACTGGCCGTACTGCTGGTGGCCTGGATGCTGCTTTGGCGTTATTCCCACAAGGACCGGCCCGGTGCCCTGCCCGGCACGCCCAGGCCGGAGGCCATGGCGCGCGCCGGCATGCACGCGGTGCTTCTGATCGGCACGCTGGTGCTGGCGCTGTCGGGCGTGCTGATGTCCACGTTCAACGGCCATGACGTCAACGTGCTCAGCCTGTTCATCATCCCGGCGCAGGCGGAGAACGAGGCCATCGCCGGCTGGGCGCACCAGGTCCACACCGTGGTTGGCTGGCTTCTGGTGGCCGCCGTCGCGGGGCATGCGGCCGTGGGCGTCAAGCATCACCTGCTGGACCGTGACGAGACCTTTGTCCGTATGCTGGCCCGGGAGGGATAGCCCGCACGCCTCACCTGCACCGGAGCCGCGATCGGGTCGCGGCGGGTGTGAACAGGTCCGGCTGGTGCGGGTCAGGCCCCGGACGCGGCGTCGGGCCAGGCGGCCGCCAGGGCGCCGGCGCAAATGGCCAGTCCGTCCTGGTCGATGCCGTGTTCCAGGCCCGGCCGGCTGTGGCTTTCAACCGCCACGCCGGCGGCCTTCAGGCCGGCGGCGGCATGGGCCAGGGCCGGGACCGGGACCACCGGGTCGGCCTCGCCGTGGATCAGGGTCACGGGCGGGCGCGCCGTGATCTCCGCCGGCAGCGCCGAGGGCGCCGGCAACGCACCGGAAAAGCCGATCACGGCGGCCAGCGGCGCCGGGCGGCGAAGCGCCGCGTGCAGGGCCACCATGGTGCCCTGCGAAAAGCCGATCAGGGCGACCCGGTCCGGCCCCAGCCCGTGCGCCGTCATCTGGGCATCCAGGAAGGCGTCAAGGCTTGCGGCTGCGGTGGCGGCGCCGGGACCCATGGCCTCCATGGCGCGGTCCAGGTTGGCCGGATCGCGGCGCCACAGGTCGGGATCGAACTGGGTGAAGCTGAACCACTGCCGCCCGAACGGCATGGCGTCACAGGGCTCCGGCGCATGGGGCGCGATGAAGGCGGCGCCGGGCAGGCCCTCGGCCAGCATCGGCGCCAGCGCGATCAGGTCATTGCCGTCGGCGCCGTAGCCGTGCAGCAACACGACAAGCTGGCGCGCCGGCCCGCCCGAAGCGGGCGGCTGGGACGGACCGTCAAGGGCGGGGACATCGGTCATGAAAACCTCGCGCGCTGAAGGGGTGCGGTGCGCGCAAGCCTAATCCACCGCCGCCGGGGGGTCCATGTCCTCGTTCCAGTCCTCGGGCGGGGGCGGATGGCGGGTCAACATGGCCTCAAGCAGGGCGACATGCTCGGCCTCCTCGTCGGCGAACTCGGCGGCCAGTTCGCGGATGCGGGCGTTGTCGTGCGCCTCGGCCAGGCCGGCATAATAGTCGTGGCCGCGTCTCTCGCTGTCCAGCGCCATCACCAGCGCGTGATGCGGCGTCATCAGATAGTGTGTCTCGTCCGTGCCGGGGGTCTCGGGCGGCTCGGCATCCGGCCACTTGAACTCCCACGGCTTCAGCCTGGGCAGGTCCAGCCCCTCGCCCAGCTTGCGGGCCTCCGCCAGATGCAGGCGCGAGAAATGCGCCATCTTGCGGAACAGCTCGGTGACCTCGTGGTTCTGGTGAACATCAAGGGCATCGGCCATGTCGTCGAAGCGGATGGCCGAATCCTCTTCCAGGGCGATGGCGTGGGCGATGAACTCTTCCAGGGTATCCATGCGGGGGGTTGCATCCGGTCAGGCAGGAGGGGGAATGGCGGAGCGGCCCTTTAGATCACGAACTGCTCGCCCAGCGCGGCCGGCGTGGCGGTTGCCTCGGCCATCGGCTGGAACGGCGCCGCCGTGCCCTGGAACAGGATTCCGGTGGCGAAGCCATCGTCGTCCAGCAGCTTCATGAAGGCCTCGCGCCGGTCGGCCGTGGGGCGGTCCAACGAGGGGTGAACCAGCTTGCGCCAGTCCTTCTGCTCCGGGCGGTAGGTCACGCAGGGGCTGAGGATGTGGACGAACGAAAAGCCCTTGTGCTCGATGGCGGCGCACAATTGGCGGGTCAGTTCCAGGGGGTCGCCGGCGAAGGCGCGCGAGATGAACGAGGCGCCCGAGGACAAGGCCATTTCCAGCGGCCGGAACGGCGCCACGCCCGGCCCGTCCGGGGTCAGCTTGGACCCGGTCCAGCCGGCCTCGGTGGTGGGCGAGGCCTGGCCCTTGGTCATGCCGTAGACGCTGTTGTCCATGACCAGATAGGTCATGTCCACGTTGCGCCGGCAGGCGTGGACGAAGTGATTGCCGCCGATGGAAAAGCCGTCGCCGTCGCCGCCGGCGGCCAGCACGGTCAGGTCCGGGCGCGCCAGCTTCAGGCCGCTGGCCAACGGCAGGGCGCGGCCGTGGACGCCGTGAAAGCCGTACAGGCTGGTATAGGCCGGCAGGCGTGACGAACAGCCGATGCCGGAGATCAGGGCGACCTGATGGGGCTCAAGCTCCAGCTCCGGCAGGGCGCGCAGGATGGACGACAGCACGGCAAAGTCCCCACAGCCGGGACACCAGACCGGCTTGAGGCTCGACTTGAAGGACTGGAGTGTCTGGGTCACCGCGTTCATGGGATGGGTCCTTCCGGTCAGGGCATCGCGGCCGCAGCGGGATCGGCGGCGGTTTCGGTTTCGGTTTCGGTTTCCATGGCGGCCAGGATCTCGCCCGGCCGCAGGCCCAGCGGCCCCGGCCGGTGCAGGGCAGAGACCCGTCCCGGCAGATCCATGCGGCCGCGCAGGTGGCGCAGGTACTGGCCGTCGTGGTTCTGTTCCACCACCAGCACCCGCCGGGCCCCGGCCAGCGCCTCTGCCATGGCGGCGACCGGCACCGGGTCGATCAGGCGCACGGCGATCAGGCGCGCCTTCAGCCCCCGGGCGCGGGCGCGCGCCACCGCCTCGCCGGCGGGGGCTGCGCTGGAGCCCCAGGCGATGACGGCCACCTCGGGCGCGGCGTCGCCCTCGATCACCGCCCAGTGATCGCCGTAGTCGAAGTCCCACACCTTGCGCCGGCGTTTGTCGAGCTGGGCCTGGTGGTGCCCGGTCTGGGTGGAGGGATGGCCGGCTTCGTCATGTTCCAGGCCGTCGCCGGTATAGGCCCCGCCGGGCTGGCCCGGCAGCGTCATGGGTGAAACGCCGTCGGCGCTGAGGGCATAGCGGCGGTAGCCGCCGACCTCGGCCATCGCCGCCACATCGGCGTCGGACACGGCGGCGCGCCGCGCGACAAAGGCGATCTCGCCGGGGGCGTCGATGATGGCGCGCGACTGCCCCAGAAACTGGTCCGACAGCACGATGGCGGCGGTCTGCATGGCCTCGGCCAGATGCACGCTCCATTGCGTGGTGAACAGGCAGTCGGCGATGGACAGGGGCGCCGTGACGACGTGGGGCGCGTCGCCGTGCAGGCCGCCGACGGCGATGGACAGGTCGCTTTGTTCGGACTTGGTCGGGATGCCGGTGGACGGGCCGCCGCGCTGAACATTGACCACCACCACCGGCGTTTCCGAGGCCACGGCCAGACCCAGCCCTTCGGTCATCAGCGCCAGACCGGGGCCGGAGGTCGCGGTCACCGAGGGCACACCGCCGAAGCTGCCGCCGATGATCATGTTGATCGAGGCCAGTTCGTCCTCGCACTGAACCAGGGAGCCGCCGACCTTCGGCAGGTTGGGCGCCAGCCATTCCAGGATGTCTGTGGCCGGCGTGATCGGGTAGGCGGCGCAGAACCGAACCCCGCCCCGGATCGCGCCCAGCCCGGCGGCGTCGTTGCCGGTGACGGACCAGCGCGGGCGGTCGGGCGGACGCGCCGGGTCCAGCCGGGGGATACCCTTGACGCCGATCACCGCGTCGGCGCCGGCGTCCAGACCGGCGCGGCTGGAGTCGAGCGCGGCCTGCCCCTTGCCGGCAAGCTGCGCCGTGATCCGTTCCAACAGATGGGCGTGATCCAGCCCGACCAGTTCGGCGATCAGGCCCAGGCCCACCATGTTGACGCGACCGCCGTTGATGTCCCGCGCCATGGCGTGCAGGGGGACCTCCACCACGCGCGGCTGGCGGTCCAGCATGATCAGCGGGACGTCACCGTTGTGCGGATCGGTGATGATGAGCGCGCCGGGATTGAGCGGCAATTCGTCGCGGAAGCGCTCGATATTGCCCCAGTCGAAGGCCAGCAGGATGTCATAGCCATCATCCGGACCCCGAACCGGGTGGGTCGCCAGCCGGATCAAGGCGGCCGACTCGCCGCCCCGGATCTGGGGGCCGAGCGTGCGCCCCATCAAGCCGTAAAAGCCGGCCCGGGCGGCCGCGTCCAGAAGGATCTGGCCGGCCGTCATGACACCCGCACCGCCGCTTCCGGTCAGGGCGATGGAGACAGAGGAAAGCGACATGGGGGAGCCGTCCACGTTTTGCGATGGGAATCGGCGTGTCCGCAACCGTGCGCAGAACACCGCCAACAGAATGGAAAAAAATGACAGTAGCCCGCGCATTGACGCGAATCAATGCGTTGATGGGTGTTCGGGCGTTTGTTGCCTGATCTTCGCCGATGGCGGGCCGGACTTGCGTCACGGCGCGACTTGCGGCAGCGTTGCGAGTGGTGGTATCGCCCCTGCGGTCGGTCGCGAGCGGCGGTCGGCCGTCCCTTCCCGAACACTTGACCCGGATCGTGGATCATGGCTCTCAAAATCACTGACGTTTGCATCAACTGCGATGCCTGTCCAAGCGAATGCCCGAACGATGCCATCGCGATGGGCAGCATTATTTACGAGATTGATCCGGCCCGTTGCACGGAGTGCGTTGGTCACTTCGACGAGCCCCAGTGCGTGACCGTCTGCCCGGTCGAGTGCATCGTGAAGGATCCCAGGCACGACGAAAGCCAGGCCGAGCTTCAGGCGAAATACGAGAGCCTGCACGCCGCCTGACCGGTTCCGCCTGCGGCGTTGCCCTGGTGCCGGCGGGCGGGTAGGCTGCGCGCCATGATCGCCGATGCCGCCCAGGGCCGCGCCCTCTCGGATGCCGCGACAGCTCCGTCGCGCCCGCTTTCTGGCTGTGCCAGCGAGCCCGCCGGCACGCGCGGCCGGCTTTGGCCGGAGCCGGAGTCGGCCACTCGGTCCGTGTTTCAGCGCGACCGCGACCGGATCATTCATTCGGCCGCCTTCCGGCGCCTTCAGTACAAGACCCAGGTTTTCGTCTATCACGAGGGCGAGAACTATCGCACCCGCCTGACCCACAGCCTGGAGGTGGCCCAGATCACGCGCTCCGTCGCCCGCGTGCTGGGCCTGAACGAGGACCTGGCCGAGGCTCTCGCTCTGGCCCACGACCTCGGCCACACGTGTTTCGGCCATGCCGGCGAAACTGCCCTGAAGACCTGCATGGCGCCCCATGGGGGCTTTGACCACAATGCTCAGACACTGCGCATCGTGACCAAGCTGGAACACCGCTACGTGGCCTTCGACGGCCTCAACCTGACATGGGAGACGCTGGAGGGTTTGGTCAAGCACAATGGCCCGCTGCTGGGTTCGCGGGCGGCCGGTGCCGACGGCGCGCCGGAGCTGCTGCCGCTGGCCATTCGGGAATACGCCGAGACCCACGACCTGGAACTGCAGACCTTTCCCGGCCCCGAGGCCCAGGTGGCGGCGCTGTCCGATGACATCGCCTATGGCGCCCACGACATTGACGATGGCCTGCGCGCCGGCCTGTTCACGGAAGGCGCCCTGCGCGACGTGCCACTCGCCGGTCCGGTGTTCCGTGCCGTCTCGGACGCTCATCCCGGCCTGGAGCGCGGCCGCCTGATCCATGAGGCCGTGCGCCGCCTGATCGACGCCATGGTCGGTGATCTGTGTGCCGAGACGGTGCGGCGCTTTGCCGCCGACCGCCCCGAAAGCGTTCGGGACGTGCGCGCCATGGACCGGCCGCTGGTGGCGTTCTCGCCCGACATGACGGCCAACGTGGCCGCCTTCAAGGCGTTCCTGTTTCCCAACATGTACCGCCACCATCGCGTCAATCGCATGACCAGCAAGGCCCGGCGGGTCGTGCGCGACCTGTTCGACCTGTTCATGGCCGAACCCATCCTGCTGCCGGACGAATGGGCCCGGCGCGCCAAGGCCCTGACATCGGACGAAACCCGCCGGGCGCGTTTGGTTGCCGATTACATCGCCGGCATGACCGACCGTTTCGCGCTGGACGAACACGGCCGCCTGTTCGACCCGGGCGTCAAGCCGTGACAGCCGCCGCGCCTGTTCCACCCTGCCGACCCGGGCCGGTTGCGCCGCCGGCCCCTGCAACGGATCCTCCGCCATCATGAATATCTTTAATGTCTACAAGGACTCGCTGCTTGCCATCATCGCCACCCTGGCGGCCGAGGGTCTGCTGCCCATGGATCTGGAGGCAGGCCGGGTCACCATGGAGCCGCCCCGCGATCCCGCGCACGGCGACATGGCCACCAACGCCGCCATGGTGCTGGCCAAGCCGGCCGGCCTGAAACCGCGCGACCTGGCCGAGACCCTGGCGGCGCGCCTGCGCGATCTGGCGGGGGTAACCGAGGTGTCCGTCGCCGGCCCCGGCTTTATCAACCTGCGGCTTGACGCGGCCATCTGGCTGGATTGCCTGCGCGATTGCCTGCGCGTCGGGGTGGCCTATGGCGACAGCCGACTGGGCAACCGGCGCCGCGTCAACGTGGAGTTCGTCTCCGCCAATCCGACCGGCCCCATGCATGTCGGCCACGCGCGCGGCGCGGTGGTCGGCGACGTGCTGGCGGCACTGCTGGAGAAGGCGGGCTACCGCGTCACGCGCGAATACTACATCAACGATGCCGGCGGCCAGGTGGACGCCCTGGCCCGCGCGGCGCACGCCCGCTATCGCCAGGCCCTGGGGCGGCTGACGGAAGACGACATCCAGGCCATGCTGGCGCGCGGAGACCTGGCCTATGGCGGCGACTATCTGGTCGCGCTGGGCCAGCGTCTCGCCGCCGAGCTGGGCGGCCGCCATGCCGACGCGCCCGAGTCCGACTGGCTGGACAGCATCCGCGACCGCGCCGTGGCGGCCATGCTGGACCTTATCAAGGACGATCTGGCCGCGCTGGGGGTGGCGTTCGATATCTTCAGCAGTGAGCGCGCCCTGGTTGATGCCGGCAAGGTGGACGAGGCGGTGGCGTTCCTGGATGAACGCGGCCTGATCTATACCGGGGTGCTGGAGCCGCCCAAAGGCAAGACACCCGAAGAGTGGGAAGCGCGGCCGCAGACCCTTTTCCGGGCCACCGGCTTCGGTGACGACGTTGACCGGCCGGTGCGCAAGTCGGACGGCTCCTGGACCTATTTCGCCGGCGACATGGCCTATCACCGTGACAAGGTGGCGCGCGGCTTCGACACGTTGATCAACGTCTTCGGTGCCGACCACGGCGGCTATGTCAAGCGCCTCCAGGCCGTCGTCAAGGCGGTCAGCGACGGCGAGGTCGGGCTTGACGTCAAGCTGTGCCAACTGGTGTCGCTGCTGGACAATGGCGAGCCGGTCAAAATGTCCAAACGCGCCGGCACCTTCGTCACCCTGCGCGACGTGGTGGACCGGGTCGGAAAGGATGTGGTGCGCTTCATCATGTTGACACGCAAGAATGATGCCGCGCTGGAGTTCGATTTCGCCCGCGTCACCGAACAAAGCCGCGACAATCCGGTCTGGTACGTGCAATACGCTCATGCGCGGGCCTGTTCCGTCCTGCGCCACGCCGGCGAGGTCTTCCCCGAACGCGACCTGAGCCCGGCGGCGCTGGCCGACGGACCGGTCTCGCGTCTGGACGGCGACGAGGACCTGGCGCTGGTGCGTCTGCTGGCAAGCTGGCCCCGGCTGGTGGAAAGCGCGGCCGAAGCGCACGAGCCGCACCGCCTGGCCTATGCCATGGGCGAGGTGGCGGCCGCCTTTCACGGTTTGTGGACCAAGGGCAAGGAGGATACCACCCTGCGCTTCCTGATCCCGGAGGACGAGACCCTGTCGCTGGCCCGGCTCGCGCTTGTCCAGGGCGTCGCGACGGTGATAGCCTCCGGACTGCGTGTTTTCGGCGTGCAACCCGTCGAGGAACTGCGGTAGGGGCTTCCGGTCATGCCCGGCGTGAAGAAGATGCGAGGCGACGGACGCGAGGACGCCATCGCTCTCGACGATGAACTGTTCCGCGTCCTGCCCGATGACGACGCCGATCCGGACGATGACTCCGCGTCCCGGCGGCGGACACAGCGGCGGCGTGCCCGGGCGGGGCGCGACATCGACGGCCGGGCCGGCGATGGACGTGGCGTGGCCGAAGACCTGGACGACTTCGACGACCCCTTGCGCGGCATTGGCGGCCGCCCCCCCCGCGGGCGCCCGTCCGGCCCCCGGCCGCCGCCCGCCCCGGTGGGGGGGGCGGCGCTGGCGGGGTCGGGG
>CAYFTQ010000029.1:0-13126 GCA_964346035.1 uncultured Roseospira sp.
TCAGGCGCTGGTCGCCCCGGCCGGCGGTGGCACCCCACGACGCGCCGTCGTCGGCTGGGACCAGGCCCGTCTGTCCATGGTGCTGGCGGTGCTGGAAGCGCGCTGTGGCCTTGCCTTGTCCGGCAATGACGTATATCTCAACGTCGCTGGGGGCTTACGGATCGCCGAGCCGGCGGCCGATCTGGCCGTCGCGGCCGCGTTGATCTCCTCGGCGAATGGCGTGCCGGTTCCGGCCGGGGCGGTGGTTTTTGGTGAGATCGGTTTGTCCGGCGAGGTACGCCCGGTGGCCCAGGCTGCGGCCCGTCTGAAGGAAGCCGCCAAGCTGGGCTTCGCCGAGGCTGTCATGCCGGCCGTGCCGGAGCGGGACCGGGACCGGCAGACGGCCGGGCAGCGGCCGGAAGGACAGCGGCGCGCGGCTCCCTCGGCGGGGGGCGATCTCCACAATCGGGCGATCGGGCACCTCCAGGACCTGGTCGCAGCGCTGGGCGGCGCGACTGGGAACGACGGCGGCAGGCGCGAGCGAGGGGAACAAGAACATGCTTGAGAACTGGCCGGTCAATCCGGTGGATATTCTCGTCCTGGTCATTCTCGTCATCTCGGCGGCGCTGGCCTTCTTTCGCGGCTTTGTGCATGAGGCGCTCGGCGTCGGCGCCTGGGTCGGCGCCATTCTGGCGGCCATCTATGGCCTGCCGCATGCCCGCCCCTATGCACAGGCGTATATCTCGATTGACTGGGTCGCGGATCTCGCCGTGGCCATCGTGATCTTTCTGGTCGTTCTGTTCGCGCTGTCCGTGATCACGGCCCTGATCGCCCGGCGGGTACAGGAAAGCGCCCTCAACACCCTGGACCGCTCGTTGGGATTCCTGTTCGGCCTGGCGCGGGGCGCGCTGGTGGTGCTGGTGATCTATATCGCGGGCTCGTGGCTGGTGCCGCCGGACCAGCATCCGGGCTGGGTCCAACAGGCCAAGAGCATGGCCGTCATTCAGGAAGGCGCGGTGGTGCTTGACGAGCTGGTGCCCCTGGACCTGATGGGGACCGGCTCGGGCGAGATCAGCCCGGCCGATGCCCTGCAACGGTCCCTTCAGCCGTCCCCGGACGAGACATCGTCGCGCGACACCGTCGGGAACACCGAACAGGAGCGCCAGGCGATCGACGGCCTGTTCGAAAGCACCCAGCAGTAGCCGGGCAAACCGCGCGGGCCTGGGTGCGGATGCCCGGCCGGCCCGCCTTCACCCCGGACCCATAGTCAGTGTCATGGAAAGGCCGGTACAATGTCCGCCAGCCATCCCCGCCGGTTCGGGGCCTCCACTCAGCCGCCCGTCCTACCGCTGGCGTATGATCCCCTGACCGATCGCGCGCGCGAGGAGTGCGCGGTCTTCGGCGTCTTCGGGACTTCCGATGCGGCCAAGCACACCGCGCTCGGCCTGCATGCCCTGCAACACCGGGGCCAGGAGGCCACCGGCATGGTGGCCCACGACGGCACCCGCTTCAACGCCCATCGCGGGCTGGGTCATGTGGGCGATGTGTTCTCCTCCCCCACGGTCATGGACAGCCTGGCCGGGCACGCCGCCATCGGCCACAACCGGTATTCCACCACCGGCGCCCCCAATCCCCGCAACGTCCAGCCCCTGTTCGCCGAGTTGAACGTCGGCGGCATCGCCATCGCGCACAACGGCAACCTGACCAACGCCATGGCCCTGCGCGAAGACCTGATTGCGAAGGGCAGCATCTTCCAGTCCACCACGGACACGGAAGTCATCCTTCACCTGATGGCGCATGCCGGCGGACGCATGGTCGATCGCCTGGTTGCCGCCCTGAGCGAGGTGATCGGCGCCTATTCCCTGGTGCTGCTGACCCAGCGCAAGCTGGTGGGCGTGCGCGACCCCCATGGCGTGCGCCCGCTGGTGCTGGGCCGCCTGGACGGCGCCCATATATTGGCCTCCGAGACCTGCGCGCTGGATATCCTGGGCGCCGAACTGGTCCGCGAGGTGGAGCCCGGCGAGATGGTCGTCATCACCGAAGACGGCCTGGAAAGCTATCACCCCTTCCGGCCGGTGCCGCCGCGTCCTTGCCTGTTCGAATACATCTACTTCGCGCGCCCCGACAGCATCATGGGTGGCAAGAGCATCTACGAAGCACGCAAGGCCATCGGCCGCGAGCTTGCGCGCGAGGCGCCTGCCCCTGCGGACCTGGTCGTGCCGGTGCCAGACTCCGGGGTGCCGGCGGCGATGGGCTTCGCCGACGGGGCCGGGCTGCCGTTCGAACTGGGCATCATCCGCAACCACTATGTCGGCCGCACCTTCATAGAGCCCACCAACGAGATTCGCCACCTTGGCGTGCGCCTGAAGCACAACGCCAACTCTGCGGTCCTGAAGGGCAAGCGGGTGGTGCTGATCGACGATTCCATCGTGCGCGGCACCACCTCGGTCAAGATCGTGCGCATGGTGCGCGAGGCCGGCGCCGCCGAGGTTCATATGCGCGTCGCCAGCCCGCCGATCCGCCATCCATGCTTCTATGGCATCGACACGCCCGACCGCGCCGACCTGCTGGCCAGCCGCCTGAGCGTCGAGGGCATGGCGAGCTATATTGATTGCGACAGCCTGGCGTTCATCTCACTGGACGGGCTCTATCGCGCCCTGGGCGAGCCCAACGGTCGCGACCCCGCCAACCCGCGCTTTCTGGATCACTATTTCACCGGCGACTATCCGATTGCGCTGGTGGACGAGGAGGGCGGTACCCGCGCCCGCCAGTTGACCCTTTTGCGCGAGGCGGGGTAAGGCGACGGGCCGCCACCGCCCGGCACCGACCGCCCGAGAATGGCTCGCAGTTGCGCAAGCGCAAGGACAAGGGCAGCGCCGTCATGCTTGAATCCGCGCCCATCCGCGTTTCCGACAGCAAGGTGATTTTCCCATGACCGAGACCGAAGCCCCCGCCCCGTCCGGCCGGCTCGCTGGCCGCATCGCCCTGGTGACCGGCGCCTCACGCGGCATCGGCCGCGCGGTCGCCAAGCGCTTCGCGGCCGAGGGCGCCCATGTTGTCGCGGTCGCGCGCACCCTGGCAGGGCTGGAGGAACTGGACGACGAGGTCCAGGCGGCCGGCGGCCTGCCGCTGATGCTGGTGGCCGAGGACCTGACCGAGTATGACAAGATCGATCAGATGGGCGCCGCTCTTTACCAGCGCTTCGGCCGCCTCGACGTGCTGGTCGGCAATGCCGGGCTGCTGGGCCGGCTGGGTCCGGTCGGACACATGCCGCCGGAAATGTTCCAGCAGGTCATGGACATCAATCTGACCGTCAACTGGCGCCTGATCCGCTCGCTTGACCCGCTGCTCAAGGCCTCCGACGCCGGACGGGCCATCTTCGTGACTTCGACCGTTGGCCATGCCGCGCGCGCCTACTGGGGCGCCTATGCCATCTCCAAGGCAGCGCTGGAAATGCTGGCCCTGACCTATGCCCAGGAGCTGCTCAAGACCAACGTCAAGGTCAACCTGATCAACCCCGGCAAGACGCGCACCGGCATGCGGCGCGAAGCCTATCCAGGCGAGAACCCCGACAGCCTGCCGACGCCGGACAGCCACGCCGAGGCCTTTGTCCGCCTGGCCAGCCCGGACTGTCATGACCACGCCACCCTGGTCGAGTTGGGGTAAGGCTCGTCGGCCTTAGCGCCGCGCCGGCAGGGTCAGGGGGCGGCCGTCGGGCGGGTTGATCAGCCAGCCGCCGCGTCCCAGCGGCCGCACAAACCAGCCCCGCCGCGCCGCCTCCGCCGCCAGATCGGCCGGCACCGGGGCACGAAACCCCTCGGGATGGGCGGGCAGGTCCCCGCCCTCGACCCAGAAGCGGATTTCCAGCGCCAGCGCCGCGTCGTCCAGCCGCGCCACGGCACGGCAACGCCACACCTCGGCCAGCCGCTGCATGCCGTCGGCGCCCAGACGACGCGGCAGGTCCCCGGCCTCCAGGGCCGCGCGCAACGCGGGCCAGGTCTCCGCCACCGCCAGCAGCCGCATGGCCGCCTGGATGGCGGCCAGATCCGCACGGCGGCCACCCCCGGCGGCCGTGCCGTCACCGCTGCCAGCACCGCCGCTGCCGCTGCCGCTGCCGCTGCCGTCGTCCTTATCGCTGTCCGACTGCATCAATGCGACAGCAGAACCGGAATGGAGGCATGGTCGATCACATGGCGGGTAACGCCACCCAGAATGAGCTGACGCAACCGACTGTGAGTATAGGCGCCCATGACCAGCAGATCGACGGCCCGTTGATCACAATGATTGAGAAGGGACTGTCCAACCTCGTCGCCGTGATGCCCGCGCACCTCTGCCGTGCTTGCCGAAATGCCGTGCCAGGCCAGATAGCGCGCCAGCGCCCCGGCATCACAGTCGCCGCCGGCGTCCGGACCGGACAGGATGGTGACCGAATCCGCCCGGTCCAGGAACGGCATGGCGCCGTGGACGGCGCGAGCCGCCTCCGGCGAGCCGTTCCAGGCAATGGCGATGTTGGCGCCGAGGGCTGCCGTGGCGGACCGGGGCACCATCAGAACGGCGCGTCCGGCCTCCATCAGCGCGGCATTGAGGGTCACCATCGAGGGCTGCTCGGCCTCTGCCACCGGCCGCCCGGCCACGATCAGGTCAGTCAGGCGTCCGACGGCGGCCACAATGTCCGGCTCGCCCCCGTCATCGATCCTGAAAGCCGCGCTCAACGCGCCCTGAGCCGGCGGATCGTCGCGCAGGGACACGCCCTGATCGGCAATCAGCGCCTCGAATGCGACGCGGGTAGCCTCGGCGCGCTCGTGCGCGTCCCGTTCGGCCGCCTCCATCATTTCCTCGACAAGGGCGCCGGCCATCGCCTCACCCACATAGGGGACCGCGCTGGCCGGATCGGGCCGCACATGCAGAACGGTGACATGGGCCTGCATCAACCGACCGGCGCTAAACGCAGCCTCCATGACCGATGGCGCGCTTTCGGGCGTGCTGGCGATAGCCAGAATGGACTTGATACCGGGCATGTCGGGACCTCCTTGTACACGCCGTCCTGAAAGCCGGGGGCACGGTTTCGGGGCGCACCGCCAATCGGCTGCCAACCATCCCCACTATGAATCGAGCCCTGGCGCGGGCAAAGCGATTTCCGTCACGGACCGTGGAGTGTCAAGGCGCCGCGCCACCACGTCGTGGGCCGTCGTCAGGCCCAGGCCGGCCGCCCGGGCCCGCGAGCGCGCCTCCGCCAGGGCGTGCCGGGCCGCCGCCGTGTCGCCAGCAACCAGCGCGTCCATCAGCACCGTCTGCGCCTCCACGAGCGCCCGCACCAGCGGCCGCGCCGCCACCGCCGCGTCTCCAAACAGGCCGAACAGCCGAACCATGCCGGCGCGCCCACGCACGGGCACCACATCCAGCGGGATCGCGGCCATACCCTCCAGGGCGCGTGCCGTGGCCTCGCCAATAACGATGGTCACGCCATAATCCTTGGTCAGTTCCTCCAGCCGGGAGGCCAGATTGACGTCGTCACCCAGGACGGAATAATCGAACCGCTGATCCGACCCGACATTGCCGACACACACCGCACCCGTGTTGAGCCCGATTCCGACACGAATGCACTCCACCCGGCGGCCATCCGCTGTTGCCTCGGCCGCCAGTTCGGCGTTCAGCGCCTCCAGCCGGACCGTCATGGCAAGCGCCGCACGGGCCGCGTTGCCGGCATGGTCCGGATCATCCAGGGGCGCGTTCCAGAACGCCATGATGCAATCACCGATGTATTTGTCGATGGTGCCGCCGTGGGCCAGGATGACCTCTGTCATGGGGGTCAGGAAACGGTTCATCAGGCGCGTCACGCCCTGCGCATCGAGCGATTCCGACAGTGCGGAGAAGCCCCGGATATCGCAGAACATCAGCGTCAGGTTGCGCGTCTCCCCGCCCAGACGCAGCCGGCCGGGATCCTCGGCCAGGCGTTTGACCAGCGCGGGCGCCATGTAGTGACTGAACGCCGACCGGATCTGCCGGCGCTGGGATTCAACACGCATGTGACTGGCATAGCTGAGCAGAATGTGCAGAACGATGGCGACGACGGCAGGGAAAACCGGATCGATCAGCGTCAACCCCCGCGAGAACGCCAGCCACGATGCACCGAACATGGCGCCGACGCCGGCGACCAGCAGGACCAGGGTCCAGGATGCTCCGATCAGCGGGACCAGCGCGATCAGCACCATGCCACCGCCCAGGGTCAGCATGATTTCGAGCGCGTCGGCAAAGCGCGAGCGACGCAGCGCGGTTCCGTCAACAACGGTCTCGATGACCTGGGCATGGACCTCCACGCCCGGCATGGCGCCACCAACCGGCGTGGTCTTGATGTCGAGCAGGCCGACGGCGGAGGTCCCCACAAGGGCTATGCGGCCGCGCAGACGTCGGGGATCGACGCGCCCCTCCAGGATGTCCCGGGCGGGCACGAACAACGACGGGTCGTGGCGAGCGAAATGAACCCACAGCCGCCCGGTGGCATCGGTCGGAATGAAGTGCGGGCGGAGGACCAGCCCCTCGATCCCCAGGGCGTCCGTGTCGGTGGTCGGATTACCCCTGGCACGGATGCCGATCGTCTCGTTGCCGGTCGCCAGGCGAAGGATCTCGGTGGACAGCGCCGGCCACAAGATGCCGTCTGCGTTCAGCACCATGGGTACGCGACGCACCACACCGTCGTCCTCGCCTTCCAGCACGAACACGCCGCGCCCGCTGGCCGCGCGGTCCAGCACCGGCAGGTTGCCCAGGACCGGCCCGAAGCGAGGCATCCAGGCGCGGGGGTCCTCACCGATCAGGGCCATCGAGGGTGGTTGCGGGCGGACAAGAGCCGCCGTCGCGCCCTGGGCCAGGATGCCCTGGCCCAGAACCACAGGTCCGCCCCCCATGGCCCGTGCGAACCGTTCACTGTTGGACGGTAGTTGCCGCAGTCTCTCGGCCGTCCGTGGGTCGAGATCCGGCAGGGCGTCCGCCACCTCGCCCGGAGAGGCCCGGTCGGGTTCGGGAAACACCACGTCAAAGGCGACCATAGCGGCGCCGCCCTCGAACAGCGCATCAACCAGACTGGCCAGCAGGGTCCGGGGCCAGGGCCATTGCCCCAGGTGGGCCAGACTGTCCTCGTCGATGTCCACGATAACCACGGGGGTCGAGACCCGCTCGCGCGGCTGGATGGACTGGTAAAGGTCGAAAGTGCGCGTGCGCAGATAGCGTAACGGCGCCGGATCACTGGCCCGAACCAGCATCAGCAGCACCAGCACCAGCAGCCCCAGCGCACGCGGGCCCGGACGAAACCGCCAGAGGGTTTTCGTCCAACGCAGCACCGCGAACCGGCTCAGGAGGTCGGGCACGCCCGTGGCTCCTCATCCCATGGGGCCGGGCCGCGACCGGAGCCCGTCCGTTGGCACAGGTCAGCCGTCCAGCGCGGCCGTGGCGGCGACCAGCCAGTCGCGCGTCCCGGCATCCACCAGCGGCGCGATCTCGCGCCGCACGCGGACGTGATAGTCATCCAGCCAGGCCCGTTCCGCGTCCGTCAGCAAGGCGCCATCGATCAGGCGCCGGTCGATCGGCGCCAGGGTCAGGGTCTCGAACCCCAGCAAGGGCAGTTCGGCGCCCTCCGGCGCCGCGCGCGGTTGCACAGCGACCAGATTCTCGATTCGAATGCCGTAAGCCCCGGCCTTGTAATACCCGGGTTCGTTGGAGACGATCATGCCGGCTTCCAGACGAACCTCGGACGGGCGCCGGGAGATGCGTTGCGGCCCCTCGTGGACGCCCAGGAAGCTGCCGACACCGTGCCCGGTGCCATGCAGGAAGTCGACCCCATCGGCCCACAGGGCCACCCGGGCCAGGGCGTCCAGGTGACTGCCCGTCGTATCCGGCGGGAAGACGACCCCGGCCAGGGCGATATGCCCCTTCAGGACCAGCGTAAAGCGGCGACGCTGTTCATCCGTGGGGGCGCCGATGGCGATGGTGCGGGTCACGTCGGTGGTGCCGTCGGGATACTGTCCGCCGCTATCGCAGAGATACAGCATACCCGGTTCGATACGCCCATCCGTCGCCGGCGTGACACGATAATGCACGACCGCGCCGTGGGGGCCGGCGGCGCTGATGGTCTCGAAACTGGGGCCACGAAACGATGCGTCCTGCGCACGCAGAGCCAGAAGATGGGCGGCCGCCGAAGCCTCCGTCTGTGTACCCCTGGGCCCCTCGGTATCCAGCCAGCACAGGAACCGCGTCAGCGCGGCGCCGTCGCGCACATGGGCGGCGCGCGCGCCGGCCAGTTCCGCCGGTGTCTTGCGAGCCTTGGGCAGCGCGACGGGATCGGCGCCCAGACGCAACGCCCCGCCGGCCTCCTTGAGGCGGGCGCGGATCCACTGCGGGCAGCCTTCGCGGTGCAGCAGGACCGGCCGATCCGGACCGGCCAGATCGTCCAGCGCCCGCGCCAGCCGTCCGGGGTCACGCACGCGGACATCCGCGCCCAGGTGGTCGCGCAGCCCAGGCGTCAGCTTGCGCGCATCCATGAAAAGATCCACGGCTCCGTCACCCTTGAGGATGGCAAAACCCAGCGCCAGCGGAGCATTCGGAATGTCCCCGCCGCGCACGTTCAGCAGCCACGCCAGCGCGGCCGGATCGGTGATGACGGTCGCCGCGGCATCGTGTTCCTTGAGCAGAGCGGCGATGCGGGCACGCTTCTCCGCAGCCGTCTGGCCGGCCAGCGCGACCGGATGCGCGACCACCGGACCCAGGGGCGCGGGCGGACGCCGGCGCCAGATGGCATCGACGGGATTGACCGTCACCGCCGCCTGGCGGGCACCCAGACGCTGGCAGACCCGCTCGCGGCCATCGACCTCTGCGACGGTGTGAAGCCACGGGTCATAGCCTAGCACCTGCCCCCGGCGCAGGGTGCCGGCCAGCCAGTCGTTGACCCCCGTTCGGTTGGTTGGAACGATATCCCACAGCGCGGAATTGACCTGCTCGGCCGCCTGAAGGGTGTAGCGTCCATCAACGAACAGGGCGGCCCGGTCGGCCGTCACCACGGCCGTCCCCGCGCTGCCAGTGAAGCCCGTCAGCCAGCATAGACGCTCGGCGTTGAGGGCCACCATCTCGCCCTGATGGGCGTCCGCGCGCGGCACAAGCAGCGCGTCCAGACGTTGTTCGTCCATCACCCGGCGCAGCAGCCGCAGGCGGGCGTCGGTCAGGTCATGGCTCGTATCCACAGGCTCCGGCGCACAAGCCGCCCGTGCCGCGCGCAACGCCGCCGCCAGAGGCTCGGACCGGGGCGGCGCCTGAACCAGATCCATCCAGGTCTCGTCCGCCACCGCAGAGACCGGCGCGGCCGCGACGCCGGCCATCAGATCGGCCAGGGCACGCGCGTCCCGGCGCAGGGGGTGGGACCGATCAAGCCGGCGGGCGAGCGTGTCCAGGGCATGCTCCGCCTCGCGCCGGCTGGCCGGGGCGGGGGTCGCTGAGCAGACATCGGAGCGATGGATCATGGCGGCTTCCTGGACAGACCTGAGCAACGGCGGCGCCAACCCCGCGAGGACCGGCGGCGCGGCCGCCCCGCATCTTGGACCGCCGCCTTCCATGCGGGGTTCACAACGCCATTCATGCGCGAACGGCAAGGCGGGTCTGCGGGAATGCCGCTGCCCTGGGCGCCGCCGGCGGCCTATAAAGGAAGAGTCGGATATGAAACGACCCGGGCGCCCCAGGATCCAGCGATGCCGCCCGGACGACAGGATGTCAAGGAGAACCCACCATGTGGCCCTATAGTGATCCGTCCGCCCAGGGTGCGGCGCTGCGTCAGGCTTCGACCGTCGGCGCAGTTCTCAGCGCACCCTTCGTCGGCATGCCCGAAACCTCGACCGGCCGGCCGGCCGCCAACGATCGCCTGTTCGTCCAGGACGATGCCCTGGCGTCGCGCCGTCTGGCCACCGTCGCGCCGGCGCCGGCTTCCAACGACGATCATCGCGGACTGGCCGGTTTGCTCTACCACGCCATGCGCAGCGCCAAGGGCTGGATGAAGCGTCGGGCGCTGCGCGAGACACTGCTGGCGATGGACGATCACCAGCTCGCGGATATCGGCCTGACACGCGCCGACATCGACGCCGTAGCCGCCGGACGGTTTCGTCGCCGCTGACCGGGATCGGCATGATGCCCGTTCACGGGGATCATGCCGGCCGCCGGCTTCTTTTGAAAGGCATGCTCCGTGGACGGACATGGCGCGCGGCGCACGACGAGATCATTGCGCTGCGTCGGCAAAACGGCCACACCGTCACGCCCGTGACAGCGCGGCGGCCTCGCGCCGGGTCTGGTCGCGGCGGCCATCCAGGCCGGCATGTCCGAACAGATCGGCGGCGTGCTGGAGCAGTTTGAGCGCGTGCTTGGGGGCCTCCCGAGCCTCCAGGCGTCCGGCCTCCAGCAGCGCCTCCGCCTCGCCCGCCAGATGCCCGGCCTCGCCATTGAGCTTGGCAGCCTGGCTGAATGCGGCGCGCGCCTCGACCACGGCGCCCATGGCGGCCAGCAGGCGACCGATGTCCAGGCGGGTGGTGGCCTCGTCCAGATGATCGCCGTTCATGGCATACAGGTCGGCGGCCCGTTCCAGCGCCGTATGGGCCTCGTCCAAACGGCCGGAGTCACGCAGCACGGCCGCCATGGATGACAACGCGGTAGCCTCGTGCAGGCCATAGCCGCCATCCTCGTACAACCGCCTTGCGTGCCCCAGGCTTTCCAGTGCGCGATCCTGACGGCCGCCCTCCAGCGCCAGACGGCCGATCAGCATGTGCGCCCTCGCCTCCCCATACAGGTTGCCCGCGCCGACCGCCCGGGCCAGGGCCGCCTCCGCATGCGCCTGGGCGCGTTTGCCCTGGCCGTCCAGAAGAAGGGTCTCCGCCAGCAGCACATCGGCCGACACCCGATCACTGTCGTCGGCCTGCTCGGTAAACAGACCGAGGGCCTCGTTCAGGGCCTCGCGCGCCCGCGCCAGCCGCCCCTGGCCCAGTTCGACCTCTCCCCGACGCATCATGCACAGTGCCTCGCCGTCGCGATCGCCGGCGCGGTGAAAGAACACACGGGCGCGGCCGAACGCCTCCAGGGCCTGCTGGAACTCGGCGTGGGTGACGTGGCGTTCCGCCTCCGTCAACGCCTGATCGGCTTGTGTCATTGGCATGCGGCGCCCTCCCGACGAACCTGGCGGCGATGATGCGCGGAGGGCTGGCACACCGACGACGGCCGACCGCGCATCGTCAAAAAAGACCCGAGCATCGGATCCAGGACGGTTACTCTAGAATCCTCCGCCGGCTCCGACAATCAAAACCATGGCCGGAGAGGCCCGGACCGGAACAGGCGTTCTCCCGGGTCCGGTCGGCCCGACAGCGGCCCCCGACCACCACGCCGGGGTCCCCTTACCCGCCCTCCGGCGGCTTGGGAACCCAGAGCGTCTGCCAGCTTTCCAGCGTCGTGACATCGTCGGCCAGCCAGGGATTGAGGGACCGCACGACCGCCTCCGTGGTCTGTTCCCGCGCTGCGAACCCGGCCACCGTGTCGCCGCCCCGGGCCATCGCCCGCAGGATGGGAAAATCCGCCGTGCCCCGGATTTCGCGAACATCCAGGCGGGTCGAGCGCGCCTCGTCAAGGTCGGCCTGGAGTTGCGCCACACGCGCGCTCAGGTCGGTCCCGACGCTCCGCGCCGTCTCCAGTTCCGTGGCCAGGGCGTCACGTTCCGCCGCCAGCCCAGCAATCCGGGTCCGGGCCTGGGCCAGCGCCTCCGCCTGGGCGGAGCCGACGGCCTGGCAGTCCCGCAGAACCGTCCAACCGTAGTAACCGCCCCCGGCCAGGGCCACCAGCGCCAGCAGCGCGGCAAGTTTATATACCGTGGCGGCACGCGCCGAGGGGCTGGGCATGAGGGACAAACTCCTGGCCAGGGGAGGAAGGGAGAGAGGGCGGCCTCGGCGTCAGTTAAAGACCTTGACGTCACAGACCGAGCCCATCTCCGGGATGCGCCCGCACAGGGCGCGGGCCTCATCGGCCGAAGCGTACGGCCCCGCGTACAGCCGATGGAACGTGCCGCGACCGTCCAGGGTCACCGTTTCAAGGCGCGGCGCGCGCTGCCCCAGCAGCGCCGGATAGCTGGACCGCAGCCGCTCCCAGCCCCGCTCGGCGGTCTGGCGCGACGAATACGAGGCCAGCCTGACCCCCGCCCCTGTCCAGGCGTCGGCGGGAGCGGGAGCGGGCGCCGAAGCCGGCGCCGCAGAGGCGGGCAGGGACGCGGCAGGCGCCGGCTGGGGCGCGCTGGCCGGCGGCAGCGCTTGATTCTCAGGCACGTTCGATGTCCGCGCGGGTGGCGGCAGCGGCTCCGACCGGGCCGGGGCCGCCGGCGCGGCCGCCGGCGTCGGATCACTTGGCTGACGGGCATCGGCAACCGCGCGGTTATCCACCGCGACCAGGGACCGCGTCTGCGTCTCCCGCTCCGCCGTAGTGACCTCGCGCCGCACGAAATAGCCCACCGTGGGAGAATAATAGGTGTTCAGGCGCAGACCGTCGGAGCGCGCGCAGGCCACCTTGTAGGTGTTGAAGGTCCCGGCCGGCACCTGCACCCGATCCGTCCCCACGACCCGGCAGGACCAGGCCAGCGCCTGAGAGCCCTGGCCCTCCACCTCGACCGCGACCACATAGTTGCTTTCGTTGCCGACCGACAGCGGCCACAACTCTCCGCTGCGATCCTGGATCGCGCGCGTGATGCGCCCGACATCGGGCGTGGCCGTTTGCAGGCTGGGAAGCAGCGGATCACGCGGGGTGACGCGCTCGCCCCCCCGGTCGCTGGACCACGTGACGGACTCCGCGCCGACGGCCTTGATGGTCCAGACCTCGCGCGGATTGTCGAAGACATACCGGTCTCCGGCAGCGTAAGAGGGCAGACGCGCCGGCCCGACGGGGCCCTGCGGATCGATGATCGGCCCGGCCTGCGTCACGGGACCATCGGCCGGCGCCGCCGCCCCCGTGCCGCCGCTTTCGCATCCCGCCAGGGCCAGCGCGACCCCGACCAGCGCCGCCGCCGCACCCAGACGGCGGACCGATGGGCGGACCGGCGCCTCGGCGTCGGTCACGGTGGGTGCCGTTCGTGCCTCTTTCAGAGCCATTC
>CAYFTQ010000030.1:0-9230 GCA_964346035.1 uncultured Roseospira sp.
GTGATGCGCAGGCTGTCGGGCAGGCCATAGGCTGCCATGGGGCGGGCGATGATGCCCTTGCCGCGCAGGAAGGCGTCCGCGTCGCTTACGGTACGTCCGGGCTCGGTCCGGAAGGTGACCAGCACGAAGTTGCCGACGCTGTCGGTGAGTTGGTATCCCAGCGCGCGCAGCCGGTCGCTGGTCCAGGCCAGCCAGTAATCGTTGTGTTCCTTCGACAGGTCGGTGAAGGCGTGGTCATTGATGGCGGCCTCGCCGGCGGCCAGGGCCGGACTGGAAACGTTGAACGGACTGCGCACGCGGTTGAGCACATCTATAACGTGTTCTGGACCATAGGCCCAGCCCAGGCGTGCGCCGCCCAAGCCATGGATCTTGGAGAACGTCCTCAGCATGACCGTGTTGGGGGCGTCGTCGACCAGTGCGATGCCGGGTTCGTAGTTGTTCCTGTCCACGTATTCGGCATAGGCCGCGTCAAGCACCAGCACAATGTCCTCGCGCAGGCCGGCGCGCAGGCGGCGAACCTCGGTATCCGAAAGGTAGGTTCCGGTCGGATTGTTCGGGTTGGCCAGGAACAGGATGCGGGTGCGCTGCGTCACATGTGCCAGCAGGGCATCGACGTCGGCCGTCAGGGCGTGCTCCGGCGCGGCCACCGGGGTTACGCCCGCGCCCTGTGCATACAACCGGTACATCAGGAAGGCATGAGCGGGGAACAGGACCTCGTCGCCGACCCCGGCGTAGGCACGCACCAGCAGCGAGATCAACTCGTCCGACCCGGCGCCGCACACCAGCCGGGCGGGGTCCAAACCGTGGCGCCGGCCGATGGCCTCGCGCAGGGCGACGGCGCTGCCGTCCGGGTAGCGCGCGGCCTGCGCGGCGGCGGCCCGCAGGGCAGCGACGGCGTGCGGGCTGGTGCCCAACGCGCCCTCGTTGGACGACAGCTTGATGACGCGGCCGTGGCCTTCAATTTTCGACTCGCCGGCCACATAGGGCTTCAGGTCCATGATGCCAGGGCGGACAGGAGGCTGCTTCATGGCATGATTCCGTTTGCGCGGCCGGGAGAAGGGCCGGATGAAGGGGAGGGGCGGCGCGACGGCTCAGGGCGTCAGCGTTTCGGCCGCCAGCGGCGAGGCATAACCGCCCAGCAGGCGGACATGGCGGATCGGGCCGCCGTCTCCGGTGTCCAGGGCGCCCAGGCGCGGGTCGGTCCGGTCAACGTAATCCTGGACCTCGACCAGATGCACATGCCCGGTGTCGCCCAGGGCGCGGGCGTCCCACAGCCCCCGGAACGGCATGCCGGCATCGTTGAGGGCGGCGGTGAAGGCGGATCGGCTTAACTCGGCCGCCGTCTCGACCGCCAGGACCGAGCGGTCGTCTCCGGTCTTCCCGGCCGGCGCACGGGCGATCACCAGGGCCTCGATCCCCAGCGGACCGGGGCCGGTGAACGGCAGGCGGGCGACGATGTGGGGTGTGTCCGGCGCCGCCGACAGCAGTTGCGGCCACCAGGGCGATTCGTCTTCCCAGCGCGGCTGCGGCAGAACACCAACGGTGGCGCCGCCGTTTACGACCTCGCGCACGACCTGCATGGCGGATTGATGGGACGTGGCCGGCGTGTGGGCACCATACTGTTGGCGCGCCACTTCCAGATAGCCGGCGCCCCGCTCCGGCATCCAGACCGCCATCGAAAAGGGGCCCTGCGAAGCCACGACGCCAGAGAGAATCTCTCGCCAGATGCGCACAATGGTGCGGCGGTCAATGCGGCCCTGCCAGCGTTCCACGATGCGCCGCACGATCATGGCCTCGCGCCCCGGGCGGATGACCGGACCGCCCGGCTTGGCGGCACCGATACGGGCCGCCACCTCGTCGCGCCGGGTCAGCAGGTCGAGGAGCTGGTCGTCTATGGCGTCGATGTCCTGGCGCAGGGCGGCTATCTCGGGCGGGTCGACGGTCATGGGCATGTGTTCCGCTGGTAATGGGACCCAAGGGGGGCGCGCGATCCGGGCCGGAGCCGGGCGCGAGCCAGGACCGGAGGCCAGTGATAAGGCCGGAGGGCGCGGAAATCAAAGAAAACGTTGACACTCTCCGGGGGCGGCCCTACCTCTTGGCGCGCCCGGACAAGGCCGCGCCCGGCCCTTTGGAGCGCGCGTTGGCGCCCCGTTGGATGGCGGTGTTGCGGCGCCCCCGCCTGCCAAGAGACCGCTGCGTTGGATGCTCCCAGCAACCAGACCCTGCGCGTTGGAGATGATGCGCCAATCCGCCTGGACAGCGGCATCGAGCTCGGGCCGGTGACGGTGGCCTATCAGACGGCCGGGCGGCTGAACGCCGAACGATCCAATGCCATCCTGGTCTGCCACGCCCTGACAGGCGACCATTTCCTGGCCGGCACCAACCCGGTGACCGGCAAGCCGGGGTGGTGGGACCGCCTGGTCGGCCCAGGGCGTGTGCTGGATACCGACCGCTTCTTCGTTCTGTGCGCCAACGTGCTGGGTGGGTGCATGGGCACCACGGGGCCGCGCGACATCAATCCGGACACCGGACGCCCCTGGGGGCTGGGCTTTCCGGTCATCACCGTGGGCGACATGGTCAAGGTCCAGGCGCGGCTGTTGGATGCGCTGGGGATCGAGCAGGTCTTCTGCGTTCTGGGGGGGTCGATGGGCGGCATGCAGGTGCTGCAATGGGCCGTCACCTGGCCCGAGCGTGTCTTCTGTGCCGTCCCGATCGCGGCATCTTACCGCCATTCGGCGCAGAACATCGCCTTCCACGAGGTTGGGCGCCAGGCCATCATGGCCGATCCGGACTGGCGCGGCGGGGCCTACTATGACCACGGCGTTTCGCCTCATCGTGGCTTGGCGGTGGCGCGCATGACGGCGCATATCACCTATCTGTCAGAGGGCACGTTGCAACGCAAGTTCGGGCGCCGGTTGCAGAATCGCGATACCGTGACCTATGGCTTCGATGCCGACTTTCAGGTCGAGAGCTATTTGCGCCATCAGGGCTCCACGTTCGTGGACCGGTTCGATGCCAACAGCTACCTGTATATTACCCGTGCCATGGACTATTTCGATCTGGCTACGGAACACGGGGGAAAGCTGGCCAATGCCTTTCGGGAGACGGCGGTGCGGTTCTGCATCATCAGCTTTTCCAGCGACTGGCTGTTTCCCACCGTGGAAAGCCGGGCCATCGTCCATGCGCTCAACAGCGTGGCCGCCAACGTCAGTTTCGTCGAGGTGGAGAGCGACAAGGGCCATGACGCCTTTCTGCTGGACGAGCCCGAGTTCCATGAGACCCTGAGCGGGTTCCTGGACGGTGCGGCGCGTCATCGCGGCCTGCCGCCGGCCCGGGTGGCGCGCTCATGACCGGGGCGGTGCGGTCCGGTAATGGAGAGTTGCGCTATGACCTGCGCCTGATCGCGTCCATGATCGGCCAGGGATCGCGGGTTCTGGACGTGGGCTGTGGCGACGGCGCCCTGTTGCAGCATCTGGCCCGGGTCAAGGGCGTGGACGGGCGCGGTATCGAATTGTCTATGGCGGGCGTGCGCGCGGCCGTGCGGCGTGGGGTGGCTGTCATCCAGGGCAATGCCGACACCGACCTGACGACCTACCCCGAGGGAGCGTTCGACTACGTTGTGCTCAGTCAGACCCTGCAAGCGACGCAGCGCCCGCGCGATGTGCTGGAGAACCTGTTGCGGGTGGGCGCGCGAGCCATCGTATCGTTTCCCAACTTCGGTTACTGGAAGGCGCGCTGGCACCTGCTCAGCCGTGGCCGCATGCCCGTAACGCGCGGCATGCCGGAGGACTGGTGGGCGACGCCGAACATTCATTTCTGTACCATCAAGGACTTCGTTGCGTTGACGCGTCAGATGGACGTGATCATCGAGAAGGGGGTGGCGTTGAACGAGAACGGATCCGTCAACCGGCTTTCGGCGACCGGACCTTGGGCCAACCTGCTGAGCGCCCAGGCGGTGTTCCTGCTGCGGGGGGAAGGCGCCATTCCGCCGGCGACCGGCGGAGGCGGCCCATGACCCGGCGGACCCGCGCCTGGCTGGGCCTGGTGGCCATCGCAGTCGTGCTGGGCACGGCGATGCTGGCGGCCGTGCGGGTGGGGTCCCTGACCGGAGGGTCCGTGCTGACGCCGGTGCGTGATGAAGTGCGCGTGCTGTTGCCGGGCCGTGGCGGACGCCTGGTCCTGAAGCTTGGCAATGGCTCGCTGGTGCCGGTGGATTGCGCGCGCCATGTCACGGTCGAACGTGCCGGCCAGCGCGTGATCGATACGCCTGTCTTTCCCGCGCCCCTGGATGCCCGCTTTGGCGTGGCGGTCCACTGGATCGAGGCCGATGGCCGCGATGGTCCCTATGTTCGATTGGCTGATCCGGCCGGCGACCTGATCCTGGACCTGCGCCGCTTCGAGGCCTGGCGCGTGGTGGCGCTGGGCGATCAGCCGTGGTTGGCGCCGGCTGGCATGCTGACGGCCGCCGGCTATGTCGAGGACGCCAACGGCAGGGTGACGATGACGGTTGGCCGGCCCCTGGCTGGCGCGGTGGCCCGTCCCGGGGTGGTGCTGGGCCGCGTTCTTCCCGGGCCGGGCGGAGCGATCTGGCGGCCGGCGCCGGGCGCGCCGTCCTGACGGCGGGTGTGCGGCGGTTCAGGCCGGGGCGGCGGCCTCGGTCATGACAGAGCCGTCCGGGTTCAAGGGCAACACGTCCACCGAGACCTCGGGTGCGCCGCCACCGCCACCCAGCATGACGCCCTTGACGGGCGAGACGTCCTCGAAATCGCGGCCCCACGACACCACGACATGTTCATGGGTGACCAGTTTGTCGTTGGTGGGGTCGATGTCGATCCAGCCGCCGTTGGGGGCTTCGGGGGCCGGCACGAACACGGAAACCCAGGCATGCGAGGCGTCGCCGCCTTCCAGTCGGGTGTCGTCTCCGGGCATGCGCGTCAGCACGTAGCCGCTGACATAGCGGGCGGCCAGGCCGAGCGCGCGCAGGCCGCCGATCATGATATGGGCGAAGTCCTGGCAGACCCCGCGCCGCTCCGCCAGCACGCGGTCCAGGGGGGTGGCGATGGTGGTGGCGTTGGGATCGTAGGCGAAATCGGCATGGATGCGCCGGCACAGATCGCGCACGCCGGCCAGGACGGGCCGGCCGGGCGGCAGGCTGGCGCCGGCGTAGGCGCGCAGGTCCTCGGACGAGTGCACCAACGGCGAGTCGAAGGTGAACTGGTTGGCCTCGACCATGTCGGCGCCGTGACCGGCGGCAAGGCGCTGGACCACGCCCTCCCAGGGCGGTGTCGCCTCGGCGTCGGGCAGGACCGGGGGCTGGACAGAGACCCGGGAGCGGCCCGTGACCCGCAGAACCGTATAGGGCTCGGTCAGTGTGAAGGTGGTCAGGGTGTTCCCGAAGAAGTCATGCCGGTCGCGTCGGTGCGATGGGCGCGGCGCGATCTCCACCGTGGCCTCGTGGACATGCTGGGTGGCAAAGGGGCGCGGGATCAGCCGCGCGACGCTGTGGCTGATGGTCACGGCCTGGTCATGCCGGTAAAGGGTTTCGTGCCGGATCCGATAGGTCAGGGGGCATGGCGCGCTCATGGGCGGTCTCGCCGATAGTCCCGGTCCGGGATGGCGTCAGCGCCCCCGCCCCCATCCATACCGGTTGCCGGTCCCCGCGGGGGGCTGGCCTGGCGGGTCTCGACGGCATGGGCGAAATACTGCCGGGCGAGGGAATCCGACAGGGCGTTCAACAGGTCCCTCAGCAACCGCAGCAGGTTGGAGATGTCCGCCGGCGGCGGCATGATGCCGGCACCGGCGTCGTTGAAGTCGCCGCCGCCGGCGCGGCTTTCGATCCCGGCCGGGTTGGAGCCGGGCTCGCCGTGCTGGTCGTCCAGGCGCATGCTCTCCAGGTCCACCGTGCGGGTGATGCCCAGAAGACGCATGGCCAGGCGCTGTTCCCGCGTGCGCAGGCCAAAGGCCTGATCGGGCGCCAGGCTGTCCATGTGTGAGCTCAGGCGGGCGAGTTGATAGGCCAGCGAGCGCGGATTGCTCTCGTCGGCCAGCAGCACGTCCATGGCCGGCACGAATCTGGGCGCGTCCAGATAGCGCGCCCGATAGGTCATGGCGCTGTCGCCCAGTTCCAGGGCGGCATCCAGGGCGGCAGTGCGGGTCTCGCCGGTGGTCAGGACGATGCCCTGGAAGATGTCCAGCATCAACAAGGCACGATCGATGCGCCGGCCGGTATCCAGGAAGCGCCAGCCCAGCCCGCGGGTCATGTTCTCGCTCGCCAGTCCGGCCATGACCTGAAGCGGCATCAGCGTCCGCGACAGACGCCCGGCGGCGTCCTCCGGCGTCATGGGGCCATGCCGCGTCGGCACCCGCGCGGCGCGGTCCCCCGGTGGCAGCGGAAAGGCGTGGGCGTGCGCGCCCAGACCGAGCGCCTCGATCAGGGCGTCGATGGCGCGCCAGGTGTCCACCGACAGGCGATCACGCACGCGCAGGCCGATGCGGTGGACGTTCAGGGCCAGGGCCGCCAGGCCGCCGGGGTTGAGGGGCTCCATATTGGCGGCCAGGATCGCGCGCACCGTCGCGTCCTGGCTGGCGGCCCCGGAACCGGCGGGCTGGGTGAAGGGTGGGTGGCCCAGCCGCCACAGCATGTCGAGCAGCACGCCCAATTCCGGCGAGCCCGCGCCGGCCTCGGTAAAGCGGCCGACCATGGCGCGCAACAGGCGGGTGGTACCGTCACAGCGTTCCACATAGCGCCCCAGCCAGAACAGGTCGTCGGCCACGCGCGAGGGCAGGTCGCGCGCCCCGCGCACGACGCGCACCGCACGATCTTCGCTGCGGCCGCGCGCCGGCAGGCCGATGGGGTGTTCCGAAAGCACCCAGGTGTCCTTGCCGCCGGCGCCGCTTTCCATTGATACGGCATGGCGGTCGGCGGTCCCGGCCACACGCGCCAGGCCACCGGGAATGACGGCGTAGCCGTCGCCCCCATCCGCCACGACATGCACGCGCAGGACCAGGGCGCGGGGTACCAGCCGGCCGTCGCGCCAGACCGGCGTTGTCGATGGCGTGACCGTTTCCTGTGCCGTCCATGCGTGCGGCCGGGCCATGATGTCGGCGCGCAGGGTTTCGCGTTCGTCCGGGGTGAGGTCGGCCCCGTGCAGCAGCGGTGCGGCGGCGTTGTAGGACGGGCGCAAGGCCAGCCGGTCAAGCGCCGAGACGGCGTGGTCGCGCTCATGCGGCTGCCCGCACCACCAGGTTGCCACCGAGGGCATCAGCAGGTCGGAGCCCAGCAGGCGCCGGCACAGTCCGGGCAGAAAGGCCATCAGGGCCGGGGCCTCGATCAGGCCGCTGCCCAGGGCGTTGGCCAGCGCGACGGTACCGCCGTGCGCGGCCTCCACCAGGCCCGGCGCGCCCAGAGCCGAATCCGAGCGCAGCTCCAAGGGATCGCAGAAGCTGCTTTCGTTGCGCCTGAGGATGACGTCGACGGGCTGAAGCCCCTCCAGCGTCTTCAGGTAGACGCGGCCGTCGCGCACCGTCAGGTCCTCGCCCTCGACCAGCGTGAAGCCCAAGTAGCGCGCAAGGTAGATGTGCTCGAAGTAGGTCTCGTTCAGGGCGCCGGGTGTCCACAGCACGACGCGGGGGTTTTCGCGCGTGCGGGGCGCGCGGGCGATGAGGCCCTCGCGCATCAGCCGGAGGTGAGACGCCAGCCGGTGAACCGGCATGTCGCGCAGGATCTCCGGCAGCACGCGATTGACGATGACACGGTTTTCCAGCGCGTAGCCGATGCCCGAGGGGACCTCGCCGCGATGATCCACCACCCACCAGCGGCCGTCGGGCGCGCGCGCCAGGTCCAGCGCCAGCACATGCAAGAAGCGGCCGTCGTGAGGCCGGGCGCCAACCAGCGGACGTAAAAAAGCTGGATTGCCGTGGATCAGGGCGGGTGGCAGGGCGCCTTCCGCCAGCAGGTGCCGGGGGCCATAGAGGTCGGCCAGGATGGCGTTGAGCAGGTGGGCGCGCTGGATGGCCGCGCGCTCGATCTCGATCCAGTCGGGTTCGTCCAGTATCAGGGGCACGGGGTCCAGCGGCCAGGGCCGATCAAGCCCGGCCGGGTCCCATGTGGCGGTGTAGGTCACGCCGTTGTCGCGGATCAGGCGCCGCGTCCGGTCGGCACGCCGGGTCATTTCGTCGGGGCCGAGGGCGCCCAGTCGCTCCAGGAAGGCGCGCCAGGGCGCGCGCACCGAGCCGTCCGGCGCGAACGCCTCGTCGCGGCAGCCCGGACGCGGAGTATAATGAAGCCAGTCGGGCGGCGGCGCCGTCGAGGCGCCGTCCGGTGTGCGTCCGGCCGGTGTCGCGCTGACCATGATCGCGCTGGCCCCCTGATGCCCCGCGCCGTTGCGCCGGCTCGCCAGCGCCGAGGGATGAACGATTGCTTCCATCAAGGAGGTGTCGGCGTGCAAAGTCAAACACCAACGGGACCGGTGAGGTTATTCGGCGACACCGCGACAGGAGTGCCCTCCCGAGGGGTGGTGTCCCTGCGGCGGCGGAAACGCGGCGTCGAAGGTGGCCCGCAGGGCGGTGTCCACGACCTGCAGTGACTCCGGCCGGCCCAGGTCGCGCAGGCTGGTGACGCCGTGGCCGGTTATGCCGCAAGGCACGATGCCGGCATAGTGACTGAGGTCGGGATGCACATTCAGCGCGATGCCGTGGAACGTCACCCAGCGGCGCACCCGTACCCCGATGGCGGCCACCTTGTCCTCGCGGCCGCCGCCCCGGTCCACCCAGATGCCGACCCGGCCGGCCCGCCGCTCGCCCCTGATGTCGAACCGGGCCAGCACGCGGATGACCCAGTCCTCCAGGCGGTGAACATGGCAGCGCACGTCGCGCCCGCGCGCGGTCAGGTCCAGCAGAACATAAGCCACGCGCTGCCCGGGTCCGTGATAGGTGTACTGGCCGCCCCGCCCGCTGCGGTAAACCGGAAAACGGTCCGGAACCAGCAGGTCAGCGTCCCGCGCGCTGGTGCCGGCGGTATAGAGCGGCGGGTGTTCCAGCAGCCAGACCAGTTCCGGCGCCTCGCCGGCGCGGATGGCTGTGGCGCGAGCCTCCATCGCGCGAACGGCGTCGGGGTAGGGGACGGGCGTGTCGGACACGCGCCATTCGGGAGCGTTCGGCGGCATGGGGCGACTCGATTTCACGGACCGGGGCCAGTGGGGTCCGTGGTGGGGTCCGTGGTGGGGTCCGTG
>CAYFTQ010000030.1:9330-13048 GCA_964346035.1 uncultured Roseospira sp.
ATTTCACGGACCGGGGCCAGTGGGGTCCGTGGTGGGGTCCGTGGTGGGGTCCGTGTCGGGTGGCGGCGAGGACTCTGGCAGGGTTCAAGCAGTCCCTGGCACGTCAAACGCACGATAGTCCACCCAGAATAGGCGTGCTCCGAACCAAGCGCAACGAAAAAGGGAACGCGCGGCCTACCCCGCGAACCTGTTGGTTTTGGGAAAACCGCGCGGCGGCAGCTTGCCGCCCGAGGCGCGGTTGGCCAGCCAGGGCGTGAGGTCGGTTTCGGTGCGAGTGCGTTCGCCGCTGGGCCAGGACAACCCGTCGGCCAGCCGGAACACCACAACGTCGGCCAGGCTGGCGTCCTTCAGCCGTTGCAGGGTGACGCCGCGGCCCTTGGTCATCTCTGCCACCTGGTCAAGCGGGAACACCAGCAGCTTGCGGTTGGTGCCCACGCAGGCGACGTGATCGCCGGTCGCGCCGTCCGGGTCCAGGGGCGGGCAGGCCACCGCGACCGCGCCCTTGGCCGGGTTCAGCACCTGGCGGCCGGTGCGGGTCTGGCCGACGCAGTCGTTCTCCGACACCACGAAGCCGCGCCCGTCCGAGGCCGCCAGCAGGCGCTTGCGGTCGGCCTTGTGGACATGCATGGCGACGATCCCGGCATCGTTGGGCAGGTCCACCATCATCCGGACCGGCTCGCCAGTGCCGCGCCCGCGCGGGATGCGATCGCCGGCCAGGGTGTAATAGCGCCCGGTCGAGGCCAGCAGCAGCAGCTTGTCCGTGGTCTGGGCGCGCACGATGGAATGCAGGCTGTCACCGTCCTTGAAGCGCGGCTCGCCCAACTCCTCGGGGTGACCCTTGACGGCCCGAACCCAGCCCATGCGCGACAGGATCACGGTGATTGGCTCGCGCTCTATCATGGCCTCGATGGGGACCTCGGCCAGCGGCGGCGCGGTGTCCAGGGTGGTGCGGCGCCGGCCCAGTTCGGTGTCGGGGCCGAAGGCGGCCTTTATGCCCTGGATGTCCTGGCCGATGCGTGCCCAGCGCCGGGCCGGGTCGGACAGCAGGTCCTCCAGGTCGGCCTTTTCCTCCGACAGGGCGTCGTGTTCCTTGCGGATTTCCATCTCTTCCAGCTTGCGCAGGGCGCGCAGGCGCATGTTGAGGACGGCTTCGGCCTGCACATCGGTAAGGTCGAAGGCGTCGATCAGCGCGGACTTCGGGTGGTCCTCCTCGCGGATGATGCGGATGACTTCGTCCAGGTTCAGATAGGCCACCAGATAGCCGCCCAGCACTTCCAGCCGGTGCGCGATCTTGTCCAGCCGGTGGCGCGCGCGCCGGACCAGCACCTCGTGACGATGGTCCAGGAACGCCAGCAGCACCTGGCGCAGGTCCATGACGCGCGGCACGCCGTCGGCATCCAGCACGTTCATGTTCAGGCCAAAGCGGGTTTCCAGGTCGGTCTGGCGGAACAGATGCTCCATCAGGGTGGCCGGATCAACGGTGCGGGTGCGCGGCTCCAGCACGATGCGAACATCCTCGGCCGACTCGTCGCGCACGTCGCCCAGCAGGGGCAGCTTGCGGGCCATCAGCAGTTCGGCGATGCGCTCGATCAGCTTGGCTTTCTGCACCTGATAGGGGATTTCCGTTATCACGATCTGGAACAGGCCGTGTCCCAGCTTTTCCGTCTGCCAGCGTGCCCGCACCCGAAAGGCGCCGCGGCCGGTGGCGTAAGCCTCGCGGATGGCCGCGGGCGGTTCCACCAGCACGCCACCGGTGGGGAAGTCCGGCCCCCGGATGAGGCCCACCAGGGTCTCGATCGGGGTTTCCCGGTCCTGGATCAGCAGCGCCAGGGCGTCGCAAATCTCGCCCACATTGTGGGGCGGAATGCTGGTCGCCATGCCGACGGCGATGCCGGTGGCTCCGTTGGCCAGCAGATTGGGGAAGGCCGCCGGCATGACACGCGGCTCGTCCTCCTCGCCGTCGTAGGTGGCGGCGAAGTCCACCGCGTTCTCGTCCAGGCCCTCCATCAGGGCCTGGGCGACGGCGGTCAGGCGCGCCTCGGTATAGCGCATGGCGGCGGCGTTATCGCCGTCGATGTTGCCGAAGTTGCCCTGGCCCTCCACCAGTGGCCAGCGTACCGCGAAGGCCTGGGCCAGGCGGACCATGGCCTCGTAGACCGCCGCGTCGCCGTGTGGGTGGTATTTGCCGATCACGTCGCCGACCACGCGGGCGCACTTCTTGAAGCCGCCGGCCGGATCCAGCTTCAACTGGCGCATGGCGAACAGCAAGCGCCGATGCACCGGCTTGAGACCGTCCCGCACGTCGGGCAGCGAGCGCGCGACGATGGTCGAAAGCGCATAGGCCAGGTACCGCTCGCCGAGGGCGTCGGCCAGCGGGGTATCGCGAACCTGCTCGCTCCCTGGCGGGGGCGGGGGTGGCGACGGAGCTTCTGTGGTCGTTGTCATGGCGCGTACTGTGCGACGGTCGGCGTCCGGGATCAAGGTCTGGGGGGTGGGCGGACGCGGACGGCGGATATCTTCCGCGCGCCGGCCCCGGGGGTGACGCGCCGCGCGCGCGACTGTGGCCGGAGTCGTGGAGACGGCGGCGGGCGGAGTCCGGCCGGATCGCCTGCCGTGGGTGGGCCGCGCTCGTGACCACGCCAACGGCGCGGGGTATCCCAGCGGGGGGAACGTGTGACTCTCCCGCCGGTTTTGCCAGGGCGGATGATCAGAGGTCCTGGACATGCCGCCGGGGCGTCCGCCGGGGTCCCACCTGCGGCCGCCTCATCCGTGTCGGCCCGAACGAGACCTGCCGGGTGCTTTCGGGTGCCTTGCGGGTCCGCCGGGGACTCGCTATATAGCGGGATTGATTCCCCTTTTTTCCCCGGTCAGGAGACTTTGATGGCGCGCGTCACCGTCGAGGACTGTATTGAGCGCATTCCGAACCGATTCGAGCTGGTGTTGCTGGCCGCGCAGCGGGCCCGCGACATCGCCGCCGGCAGCACACTGACGATGGATCGCGACAACGACAAGAATCCGGTCGTTGCGCTGCGGGAGGTGGCCGAGGCCACGGTGGACCCGGAGGCCCTGACCAATAGCTTGATCCAGGGCCTTCAGAAAAACGTCGAAAGCGACGAGCCGGAAGAGGACGATTTCGATGCCCTGGCCGCGCAACGCCAGATCCCGGCGGACATTCGCGAATCGGCCAACGAGGCGGAAGAAGTGTTTGCCGATGGCCTGACCATCCACGGCGACGGCGGCGAGGCGGAGGACACCACGCCGGAACAGGCGCTCGCGGTGGACGAGGCCGAGACGGACGTGGACGCTCCGGGATACCCGGAGGAGAATTGAGCCGGGCCACCCGCCGCCTTGACGGCGGGCCTTGGCGCGCGTGCGGCCTTCGACGGGCCGGCCGCGCCCCGCTCAGGGATAAGGGGTGGCGTGGCACGCGGGTCCGCAATGGTCTGTTCGCCGGGAGGTCCGGGCCATGATGCGGCAGTTTGAGTTGGTCGAACGCGTCCGCGCCTACGATCCGAACGTCGACGAGTCGGTTCTCAACCGCGCCTACGTCTATGCCATGCAGAAGCATGGTTCGCAGATGCGGGCCTCGGGCGATCCCTATTTCTCCCACCCGGTCGAAGTGGCCGGCATCCTGACAAACTACAAGCTGGACAGTGCCTCGATCATCACGGCGCTTCTGCATGACGTGATCGAGGACACCGACGCCACCCTGGAGGAC
>CAYFTQ010000031.1:0-3734 GCA_964346035.1 uncultured Roseospira sp.
GGGGGGCCGCTGTTGTTTTTTATCGTGGCCCAGCGGGTCAGCGCCCCGCCGGCCATGTCCGGAGAAAGGTCGAGGGTATAGTCCGCTGCCCAGGTCAGGCCCCGCGTCAGGTAGCTGAGGGCCAGGGTACGCGACCCGCCGGTTTCGGCCTCGACCGTTGCCAGCAGCGTCGGCGTCGTTCGCAGGCCCGCCGGCAGTGCGGGAAACACGACTTCACCGGGCAGTCCCACGCGAATGCCGCCGTCCATCCGCAGCACCACGTCCTCGGCCACCGAAAGCACGGTGGCGGTCACCTCGCGCGGCGGCGCGCCCTCGCCCTGATCATCGACAAGCAGCGTCACGTCCCGGCCGACCGAAAGCTCCAGCAGCCGCTGCCGGGTGGGCACGTCCGCCGCCAGGGAGCGCGTGAGCACGGTCAGGCCGTCCGCCCCCTGCCCAAGCCCGCGCAAACGCACGGAAGCGGCATCGGCGCCGGACGGAACGTCGGGAAAGGCCAACTCGCTGGTGCCCGCCGGCAGCGTGACGGGGCGGCTTTCCCGCACCACGGCGGTGCCGTTCTCGTACACCACCAGGGCCGCCGACCCGGCGCCCCCCGGGGGCACGGCGATTTCTTCGGCACCGGCGGTGCCGGCGGTGCCGGCCAGCAGGGCGAGGGTCATCACAAGCGCGCTGGCCTGAGACGGAATGGACTGTGGCATGGTGGCCTCCTCGGGGACGTGGTCCAGGGGCGGAAGGGTGACGGCGGCACCACGTATACCGCCATCGTGGCGGCGATGTGGCCGTTTCAGCCCCTGCCGGCCGGGCTCGCCCCCTTTTCGCCGCCGCCGGTCGCTCCAACCTGTTCGATTTGGCCAACCTGTGCGATTTGAAGGGTATCGCCCCGGGATGCGCCTGCGCTAAAAAAGAGAGCGTCGGAAAGGCGCCGTCGCGACGGTTCGGCGGTTGGCTGATCAGGGAGAACGAGTGATGCCAGAGCTTCGGTCCCGCACCACGACCCACGGCCGCAACATGGCCGGAGCGCGCGGCCTCTGGCGCGCCACCGGAATGACCGACGAGGACTTCGGCAAACCGATCATTGCCATTGCCAACTCGTTCACCCAGTTCGTTCCGGGCCACGTCCACCTCAAGGACCTGGGCCAGCTTGTCGCCCGCGAGATCGAGGCGGCCGGCGGGGTCGCCAAGGAATTCAATACCATAGCCGTGGACGACGGTATCGCCATGGGGCACGGCGGCATGCTCTACAGCCTGCCGTCGCGCGAGATCATCGCCGACGCCGTGGAATACATGATCAATGCCCATTGCGCCGACGCACTCGTGTGTATCTCGAATTGCGACAAGATCACGCCCGGCATGCTGATGGCGGCAATGCGGCTGAACGTGCCCACCGTGTTCGTCTCCGGCGGCCCGATGGAGGCGGGAAAGGTCGTCCTGCAAGGTGTGGAACGGGCCGTCGATCTGGTGGACGCCATGGTCCATGCCGCCGATCCCAAGGCCTCTGACGAGGACGTCAGTGCTTACGAACGCTCGGCCTGCCCCACATGCGGGTCGTGCTCCGGCATGTTCACCGCCAACTCCATGAACTGCCTGACGGAGGCTCTGGGCCTGTCGCTGCCGGGCAACGGCTCCATGCTGGCCACCCATGCCAACCGAGAGCGGCTGTTCCAGGAGGCCGGGCGGCGCGTGGTCGATCTGTGCCACCGCTGGTACGATCAGGATGACGCCAGCGCGCTGCCGCGCGCGGTGGCAGGGTTCGCCTCGTTCGAGAACGCCATGCGCCTGGACATCGCCATGGGCGGATCGACGAACACTGTGCTGCACCTGCTGGCGGCAGCGCGCGAGGGCGACATCCCCTTTACCATGGCCGACATCGACCGGCTGTCCCGAGAAACCCCGAACCTGTGCAAGGTCGCGCCGGCGGTTGCCAACGTTCATATGGAAGACATCCATCGCGCCGGCGGCATCATGGCCATCCTGGGCGAATTGGACCGGGCCGGCCTGCTCGACACCTCGGTCCCCACCGTGCACGCGCCCACGCTGGCAGAGGCTCTGGCGCGGTGGGACGTGGCGCGTGCGTCCGATGACGCCGTCAGGGACTTCTATCGTGCCGCCCCGGGCGGCGTGCGCACGACGCAGGCCTTCTCGCAATCCCGGCTGTATACCGAACTCGACCTGGACCGCGCCGGCGGTGTCATTCGCGACCGCGCGCACGCCTATTCCAGCGACGGCGGTCTGGCCGTGCTGTTCGGCAACATTGCCGAGAACGGCTGCATCGTGAAGACGGCCGGCGTGGACGAGTCCATTCTGCGCTTTTGCGGACCGGCGGTGATCTGCGAAAGCCAGGAAGAGGCCGTCGCCCGCATCCTGGGGGGCGAGGTCAGGAAGGGCGATGTGGTCGTCATCCGGTATGAAGGCCCCAAGGGCGGCCCCGGCATGCAGGAGATGCTCTACCCGACCAGCTATCTGAAATCGATGGGACTGGGCAAGGATTGCGCGCTGGTCACGGATGGCCGCTTCTCCGGCGGGACGTCGGGGCTGTCCATCGGCCATGCCTCGCCCGAGGCCGCCGCCGGCGGCGGCCTCGCGCTGATCGAGCCCGGGGACCTCATCGACATCGATATTCCGGCGCGCACCATCGCGGTTCGCGTTGATGACGCGACCCTGGCCGCCCGCCGCCGCGCCATGGAGGCCAGGGGACCCTTGAACGCGTGGCGACCGGCGACACGCGAACGCCCGGTGACCCCCGCACTCAGGGCCTATGCGGCCCTGACCACCAGCGCCGACCGGGGCGCCGTGCGCGACGTCTCGCAGGTCGAGGCCACCGCGACCCCGGCCACACCGCCCATCCCGCCCCGTGCCGGCGCGTCCGACACCTCAGGCTCCCTTGCAACAGAGGATGCTTAGCAACCAATGCCGTACCTGAACTGGAGCGCGGACCTCGAAACCGGCATCGACATCATCGACCAGGACCACAAGGTGCTGGTCGACCTTCTCAACCAGGTGCATGACTGTCTGGGCGATGAGGAAGAAGCCGTGACGCTGGGCAGCGTCCTGAATGCCCTGGTGGACTACACCGAATACCATTTCGCTCGGGAAGAGCGGATCATGCGCGCAGCGCTGTATCCGAAGTACGAGGCCCATCAAAGCGTGCATGAGGCTCTGCTCAAGCGAACCAACGAGATCCGCGCACGTCAGGCCCGCGATCCGGCCAGCATCAATGGCCCGGACGTCATGGAATTCCTGCGCACCTGGCTGATCGAACACATCCTCAAGCAGGATTTCCAGTACCGGGGCGCCGTCATGGCGCATCCCGAGGCTATCCGTCAGGCCGAGGCGATCGGCCTCGATCAGCTTTCCGACACGGACCCCACGTCCGAAGAGAACGGGGACGGCCCCGACCTGCCGGCTCCGCCCGACTTCTCGACGCTGACCGCGCTGGTGGTGGATGACAACCCGAACTTCCAGGTCATCTTGCGCACCATCCTCAAGGGACTGGGATGCCCCGCCGTTTCCCTGGCCAGCGATGCAGAGGCCGGCCTGGCAGCGTTGGTCGAAGGACGCCCCAGCCTGATCCTGGTGGACTGGCGCATGGAAGGCGTGGACGGCCTGGAGTTCGTGCGCCGGGCGCGCGCAATGGGGATAACCGCCCCGATCGTCATGATTTCGGGCTACAGCGAAGCCGGCTTTGACGAGACCGCCCGCGCCGCCGGCGTAGACGCCTTCCTGGAAAAGCCGAT
>CAYFTQ010000031.1:3834-12850 GCA_964346035.1 uncultured Roseospira sp.
CCCCGGGCCGATGCCGGTTGGTCTTGTATCAGCGCCGGTTGGTCCTATTCGCTCTGGTGCGACACGGTCACCCGATGCAGCACCCACGTGCCCCCGCCGTTGATCAGCGACAGCCCATCGAAATCGTCGTCCCCGGCACCTGACCCACTGTCGGCGCGCAGGATGGCACGTCCGTCCACGCTGACGGTCATGACGCCGTCGGACGCGCGCTCCCATAGCACGTCATGGCGTTGGCCGTCGGACAGGTCCGGCCCAGGGCCGCTCGCCAAGGTTGTCAGGCCACCCCCGGCGTTGCGCAAGAGGCTCCAGCCACCGCTACCCTCGCTGGTCTGACGAAGCCGCAGGCCAGAGGCCACGTTTCTGCCGCCATAAACCCCCAGGTTGATCTTGCGCAGGTCCCGGCCGCCGTCCCCGCCGGGCTGGCTTGATAGCGTCGCCTCGACACGGAAGGCCGGGCCAATGCCAACATCGCGCACGACAACGGCCCGGTCGTCGGGCTCCGCCTGCCGGTTGCCCGGCATCTGGACGCCAAGGGCTTCTCCCAGCACGGAGGAAAGCAACTCGCGGCCGATCTCCTCCGGAGCCTTGGGCACCGGCTTGGCAACCCGGGTTACAAGGCCGCCGTCGCGCACGGCGACGTCACCCATGACACGCTCCCAGCGCGTCGCCGCCAGGCTGGCGGTACCAGTGAATCGGTCGGAGAAGACGATCGTCCAGGTTGGCGCGGCGGGCGTGCCGCCCTGCGCGCCGCTTTCGGACCCAACGGCGGCATCGCCATCGCTGCCGCCGGCGGGAACCCTGTCGGGAACGCCCTCGCCCGGCATGGCGTTCAGGCGCTCCAGCAGGGCCACGGTGACCGTCCCGGTGACCGGGACGCCGGAGTCGGCCTGGTAGGTGCGAATGGCCGCGCGTGTTGATGGTCCCATGACGCCGTCGGGAGGGCCAGCGCCGTAGCCGCGCGTGTTAAGCGCCGATTGAACGCGAGCAATCGTGCGCGGACTGACCGAGTCCTGGTCCCGGCCATCATCCTCGGCGGCGGTATCCTTCATGTACCGCAACAGGACCTGGCTGGCCTCGCCGGTGACCAGGAGGTTGCGGTCCTCCTGATAGGCCCGGATGGCCGCGACCGTATCCCGGTCCAGGCGGCCGGAAAGCCGGACGTCATGACCAAGCCGCCGCAACTGTTCCTGAATGTCCGTAACCAGATCATTGTCGGCCCTGGATGCCGTCGCCGCTCCAGCGGTCGCTGGTCTGGTGGACGATGTCTCGCGGCCGTCATCCGGGGGCGACGACGGTTCGGTCGAGACAGTCTCAAGGCGGGCAAGGATATGGTCGAGAAGGAACCGGCTCGGCTGCCCCGTCACGGACAGGTCGTGCCGCCTTTGATAGCGGCGGATGGCCGTTGCCGTGGTGCCGCCGAAAAGCCCGTCCTGCGGTCCGGCATCGTAGCCGAGATCATTGAGCCCCTGCTGGATACGTTCGACCGTTCGGCTGTAGGCGACCCGGCGCAACGCGGGCGCCGCAGACTCATCAAGGCGCGGCGCCACCGCCAGGGCCAGCGATGGCGGCGGATCAGCCAGCGCCACGGGCGCGCACAGAACGCCCGTGCCCGCCAGCACGGCGAACGCCGGGCGGCGGAACCGTGATCGCATGCCCATGTCGGACTCCCTCCGTGATTTGCGGTTTTCCAATGACACGCGCCATCACTTCAGCGGCCGCCCCATGGCGCACGGTCATGAACGGCGTCCCCGTCAACACACCAAGACCTTAGAGTGGTGCGGGCGCCCCCGTTTCTCAAGGGGCGCCGGCTGCGGTCCGGCGCCGTGGCCAGTTGGCGTCTCCGCGCACCAACGCGGGGCCGGGCCGCGACATCGCCGAGCGGAGAGCAACCGCCCCCCTCACCCTCGTCACGCACCGAAGCGGGCGGGCCGCCAGGCGGCCCGCCCTCCCCCGGTATGATCAGTCACCGACCGCCATCGCGGCCACGCCATCCAGAGCCGGCCCGCTCACCGGCCTAACCGGCGCCAACCCCTGGACGCCCAGCCGCTGTTCCCGGAAGTCCTGCCGGCTGGTGACCAGCAGACAGGCGGTTTCCGGCGGGCGGAAGCCCGGCGCGCTCAGCATGAAGCCAAGTTCGGCCGTGCTGTGCCAGTACTTGTGAAACGCGAACCGGCGCAGCATCTCGACCAGGCTAAAGCCGATGAGGTGGTCCGGATCCCACTGGCCGACACCGATCAGCTTGGCGAGTTGGGAGACGGTCTCGGCCAGGCCCTGGCCGCTCTCGGACCGCGCCGTCCAGACCGAGACCGAACACATCACCAGTCCGGAGATGATGCGGGCCGAGGGCGCCTCCACCCGGCACCAGGTGTCCGGCGGGATCCGGGTGGTGTCGTCGAAGAAAAAGCGCAGACTCTCCATTTCTTCACGCAGACTGACCGGCACGTGACGCAGCCGCACCGCCGTCGTGGCCACCAGCGTGTCCTCCCGCCAGGCACCGATCCAGAAGGCCGTGCCGTCATCCAGATGGCTCTGGCAGTCAGGATCGACCAGCGGCATCCGCAAGGTGGTCTCACCCACCCTGGCGGGGGCCTCCACCAAGTCGCGGAAGTCCCGGCTCGCCGCAACGCTCAGGCCAAGTTCGCGCAGCCGCGCGACCCGCTGGGCGATCCCGGTGGCCAGGCGATGGCGCAACTCGCGCTCCTGCGAGAAGCCGGCGGCCATGAACTCCATCACCGGCATCACTTTACTGTCATTCGTTCTCGTTCGCATAATGGTCTTGCTCCGTGTTGCAGGCGTCGCAGACGCCGTTCAGACAACTCAACCGATCGAATGACGTGAATCGGTCGGATGAGGTCTCACGCTGCGGTGCGAACCAAACAGCGTGACACGGCCTGGATGTACCATTGGGCGAACCGGACAGGACGCCCGAATTGCTGTGCCGTCCGGGCGCGGCACGACAAGCGCGGGAATCCCGGATTGCAGTCCGGCGTGACGGAACAGGCCCGCGCCGGCGCAGGCTCGTTTTCAGCAAGCGCGAGCACTGTTCAAGTTCCTGCGCTTCTATCGGGGATCGGGGTGAAGCCGTAGAGGGGTCAGGCGGGGCGCCGATTCCCCGCCGGCCCACCGGATTACCGGACAAGGCCCTGGTCCGCCTGGCGCTTGACCGCCCGCCCAGCCGCGCGCAGACCGGCCACCACAACGCCACCCCTCACCGGACGGCACGACCCCGCTCAAGCCCGGACTGGGACAGGTGGACTGCACACAGGTCAGCGACGACCGGTCGCCGTCGCCCGATTGGTCTGGCCGGTTGGCGCCCCGCCCGGGTTTTCGGGACCAGCCCGGGCGGCAGCGTCAACACACCCCGAGCAGGGTCCGCAGACAGCGGCGCAGTGAGTCGGACCAGAACGGAACGTCGAGCCCGAAGGTCGTGCGCAGCAGGCCGCAATCGAGCACACTGTTGGCCGGGCGCGGCGCCGGTGTGGGATTGGCGCTGGTCGGTACGGCGTGGACGACCGGCGGTTCCGGACCCACCAATTCCTCGCGCTGACGAAAGACCTCGCTGGCGAACCCGAACCAGCTTGTCGCCCCCGATCCGGCCGCGTGATAGACGCCCCAGCGTCCGTCCAGTCCGTCGGGCCGCGCAAGGAGGGCGCACACAAGCGCCGCCAGATCGTCGGCCGTTGTCGGGCAGCCATGTTGGTCATCGACCACGGAAAGCTCCTTCCGCTCTTCAGCCAGCCGCAGCATGGTGCGAACGAAGTTGTTGCCGTCGGAAGAGTAAACCCATGACGTGCGAAGAATGAGGTGACGGGAACAGGCCGTGGCCACCGCGCGTTCCCCGGCGAGCTTGCTTCGTCCATAGACCCCCAGGGGGTTGACCGGATCCGTTTCCACGTAGCCCCCCTGCTTGCGCCCATCGAAGACGTAATCCGTGGAGATATGCACCAGCGGGATCGCGGCCATCTGACAGGCCTCGGCGACATGCCCGGCGCCCTCGGCGTTGGCGGCGAAGGCGGCCCCGGGCTCGCCCTCTGCGCGATCAACGGCCGTATGGGCGGCCGCGTTGACCACCGCCGCCGGACGAACCCGGGCGACCGCGTCACGCACGGCCGCGCCATCGGTGATGTCGGCGTGCTTCCGTCCCAGGGCCGTGACCTCGATCCCAACCTTGGGGGCCGCGCGAACAATGGCGCGGCTGACCTGACCGGCGTTGCCAAAGACGAGGATCCGCACGCTCACCTCTCTGCTGGTCGGATCAGGCCCGACCGGCTTCCGAAGCCGAGCAGACCCTCTAACTTGGATTATTCATGAACGCGACGATCCGGCGGAAAACGGCGAGGCTTCAGAAACTCGGCTAAAACGGAATTTCTTGGCCGAGATCCGCCAACCCATTGTCTTGTGGGGGTATTCAGAGATCAGGCTGACTCTCATGAATAATCCGGGTTAAGCAGGGCGCGCCTTGCGGCATCGAGATGACCGGGAGGTCGCGGACCGACCGCCGGTTAAGGGTCTGACCTGTCCACCGGGTCCCGCGTGACCCCGCTGGTCATACTGTCAACCCAGGACCGGTTGTCCAGGGACCAGCGCACGGTCCGCGCAAGGCCGCTCTCGAAGCTTGTCAGCGGCCGCCAGCCCAGGCCCGCCTTGATGCGACCGGCATCGGTTGGCGCCGATGAAGCCGGCGCCCCCCGTTACCAGGATTGTCATCTCGCTCCTCTCGGTTCCGCCACCAAAACCAGGTGGACCGCCGCAGGGTTTCCCGCGGGCTCCGGTCCGCGATGTCACGCCGTCACGGGACCGGGCGGCGCGGCCGGCGCGTCAGAACGGCAGCGCGTCACGCACCTGTGTCCAGGTCGGCAGGGCCTTGTCCTTGTCGGAAAGGACGGCCGCTTCCGGGCTGATCGGCCAGTCGATGCCCAGCACGGGGTCGGCCCAGAAGATGCCCGCGTCGTGCCCCTGCGCATAATAGGCATCGACCTTGTAGAGCACTTCCGTATCGGGCTTCAGTGTGACGAAGCCATGGGCGAACCCTGCGGGGACCCAGAGCTGCCACCAGCTCTCGGCGTCCAGCTCAACGGTTACGTGCTGGCCGAACGTCGGCGAGTCGCGGCGCAGATCGACCACCGCGTCGAACACCCGCCCCCTCAGCACACGTATCAACTTGGCCTGGGCGTGGGGAGGAAACTGGAAATGCAGGCCGCGCACCACCCCGGGCTCGACCGATCGCGCGTGATTGTCCTGCAGGGGCGAAAAGTCGATACCGGCTGCGGCCAGGTCGCGCCGGTTCCATGTCTCGGAGAAGAAACCGCGATGATCCAGCGCCTTACGCGGGCGGATCAGCCTGACATCCGGGATGGACAAGGGCCGTACTTCGACGCGGCGATCGGTCTTCAAGGCAAGAACCCTCCGGTTTCCGCAGCCCCGTTCGGACCAGCGGCGGTTCGCCCATCCTGAGATCGGCCGCAGGATCATCGCGCCGGTTGACGGGGCGCCGCGCAGACGTGTACAACGCCCACCCTGCACCGGAAAGAGCGGGGCACCGGAAAGAGCGGGCCGTCGGCGCCATGCCCAACATGGCCCGCGAGCCGTGGAGGGCGGGCAGGACGGTAATGCAGCGGATTGCTAATCCGTACACCGGGTCAAACCGGTGACTGGGTTCGACTCCCAGGCCCTCCGCCAACACACCCACGCCCCGAAAATCCTTTCTATATCAAGGACTTCGGGGCGGCTCGGGTGGGACTCACACTGACCTTGCCCCGAAAAGGTGGACCCCGGGATATGCGGCGCGACGCTCGGCCTGCTGTGGGGTGATGGTGCCGTGCGCCGCGTGCAGGCGCCGGCACTTGTAGTCGCCTTCGATGCAAGCGAACAGGGTCGCGTCTGGCCTCCTCGCGGGTTGCGTATCGGCGTCCGTTGACCAGTTCGGTTTTGCCTCTTCGACGTCGGAAGTGGAATCGGTGGTCCGGTAAGGCGCCACATGACGCCTACCAAAAATCGTATATCCCTTTTTCAGACCGAAACCACGGCCATCCCTTCGTCTTGACCTGCCCATCACCAAGCCATCAGGCGATGGCCCGGTCCGGGATGGACGGCAAAGGCGCCGGGCGGGACAATGTCCTCGTCAAGCGTCTGTGGCAGAAGATCAAGGTCGAGGGGACCTGTCTGAAGGCCTACGACAGTGTTCCAGAGGCGCGGGCATCGATCGGCCAGCATCTGGACTTTTACAACAGCCGCCGGCCGCGTTCATCCCTGGGCGGCCCGACGCCGGACGCAGCCAATTGGGTGCGCAGGGCGGTTCGGACCAGACTGATGCCGATCACCATCAGAACTCCCGCCCCCACGCCCTGCGTGACCACGAACACGCGCGGGTCGATGGCGGTCACCGTGCGCAAGGCGATATAGGCGGCGCCGGCCTGAAGCAGGGTCGCGGCAACGTTGCCCAACGCCGTCGGCAGTGTGCCCAGGATGCCGAAGCGCGCGCCGTGGGCGAACGCCAGCGCCATGCTGGGGCCGGGCAGGATGGCCACGGACAGGGCCGTGATCGTGTAGACGACAAGGGCGGGGGTGTCCATCGGGGCGCGTCCTTGGTTTCGGCTGGTGACCCGGCGCCGCATGCCCGAAATCTATCGGCGATCCCGCCTGCCGGGCAAACGAAAAGACGCGCGCCGTCCTCACGCCGCCAGGCCGAGCCGCAGGGCCAGCAGCACGAAGGCGGCGGCGAAGCCGCGCCGGACCCAGGCCATGACGTCCGGGCGGCTGATGACATGGCGGCGCACGCGCGCGGCAAAGGCGCCGTAGCCGACGAAGACCACGAACGTCAGGGCCATGAACACCGCGCTCAGGCCCATCATGCGCGCCACCGGCGCCGCCGCGTCGGACGGCACGAACTGCGGCAGGAAGGCCAGGAAGAAGATCGACAGCTTGGGATTCAGGATGTTGATCAGGACCCCGCCGGTCACGACCTGGGTCAAGGGCTTGCGGTCGCCTTCGGGGCTCACGGCCAGCGCGCCGCGCTGGCGCAGGATCGACCAGGCCAGCCACAGCAGATAGGCGACCCCCAGGCCCTTGAAGACCTGAAACGCCAGCGGGCTGGCCTGCAACAGGGCGGCCACGCCGACGATGGCGGCCGTCATGTGCGGCACGATGCCGAGGGTACAGCCCAGGGCCGCCGCCACGCTGGCCACGCCGCCGCGCGCCAGACCGACGCCCACAGTGTAGAGCACACCGGTCCCCGGCGCGATCACGACCACCAGCGAGGTGATGAGGAACTCGATTGTCATGCGGCCCCATGAGGTTCGGGGGAACGGGGTCGGCGCGCCTCAGTCCGCCGGCGCGGGCGTTGCGCCCGTGATGAGATCAATGTCCGTCAGGCGTCCCGTCCAGAACGGATACAGCATGCCGTCGGCCATGCGCGAGACCTCGAACGTCATCGGGATCCGCACGCCCTCGACCAACTGATAATCGCCTCGGCTCACATGCTCGCCGGAGCCGTGATAGGGCGTCGTCAGGTCGCCGTCCTGCTCGGCCTGAAAGCTGGTCAGGGCGCCGCGCTGATCGAACGTCGCGACCAGGCTGGCCGTGTGGCCGTGGGCCTCGACCACCGCGCGCGCGGTGTCATCGTCGATCGGCTGCCAGCGCACCGGCCCGCCGGGCAACAGTGCGGTGGGGTTCGAGGGGCTTTCCAGCAGCCAGCGGCGCAGGGACATCCGGTCGAGCGCCGGCGATCCCGTCTCGTGCATGACGGAGATCGACGAGAGAAGGCGGGCCCGCATCTCCATCTCGCCATCAATATAGGCATCATAGGCGGTGGCCCAGATCGGCCCCCAGATCGGCGTCTCGGCGGAGAACACGAGGTCCGGTGTGGCCGTGGCGATCACCTGCCGCGCCGTGGTGGGGTGAAAGCTGTCGGTGAGCGGGCGCCTGAAGTCGCCGGCCTGCGCGAACGCCACCCAGCGCGGCGCCGCCTCGACGCCATCGGGGAAGACGAAGGCGAAGTACCGCCGCACCGGGGCCGGCAGGGCCGCCATCGTGTCGTCGGAGAGGTCCGGCGAGGGCGGCGGCGCGGTCTGCTTCACCGTGGTCTCGAAGGCGTCGATGGTCGCGTTCGTCGCATGAATGCCATAGGCAAGCGCGCCGGCCAGAGCGGCGGCCACCGCCACCGTGGCGATGGCCGCCATCCGCAGGAGGGTCATGGTCCGTCTCCGTGGGCGATAGAGGGGCTGTCGTCGCGGGCGCCGCCGGTCTCGCGCGCCGTGCGTCGCATCAACGCGATGGCCAGATCCACGCTTCGATGGGCGCTGTCCCAGGCTTCGGCCGTTCGGTCCTTCGGACTGTCAAGCGCGAGCATCGCGGCGCCGTGCACCATCGACCACAGCAGGCGCGCCAAGTGGTCGGGCGGATGATCGGTGGCGTAGCCCTCCGCCCGGCAGGCGTTGACGCCCTGCGCCAGGGCGGACAGCGCCGGTCCTGAGATCGCGTCCGCCGCCGCGCCGGATCTGGCGGTTCGGCAATGGACCAGGCGATAGAGCGCCGGGGCCCTGGCCGCGTCTTCAAGATAGGCATGACCGCCGTCGGCGAGCGTCTCCAGGGCGCTTCTGGAGGGGCGCCGATAGCGCGCCGTCTTTCCGGCGGTCTGGCGGTCGATGACGGTTCGCCGGACCGTGTCGAGCAGATCGTCCCTGTCGGCGAAATACGCATACAGCGCCGGCGCCGAGCAATCGATCGCCCGCGCCACGTCCGCCATCGACAGGTCGGGCGCCTCACGGTCCGACAGCAGGGCGATGGCGGCCTCGATGGCGAGACCGCGCAGGTCACGGGCGTCTTGCTTGCGGGGGCGGGCCATCACGGGCGTCCTTTAGGGCCTGATGGAGCGGGCGAACCGCAGAGAGCGGCAAACGATGGGGAACCGCCCCGGCTTTTGCGTAATTTATGCACTATAATTTATTGGAAATAAGTTCCTGAGTCAACACGCTGTATGCGGCGCCCAGGGCAACGAGTCCAGGTAAACGGATCGGGG
>CAYFTQ010000032.1:0-2435 GCA_964346035.1 uncultured Roseospira sp.
GTCTGGCGTGGCGGCGTCTGGCGTGGCGGCGTCTGGCGTGGCGTGATCCGCCAGAACCCGCAGCCACCCGTCAATGGCCCAGGCGTTCATTTCACGCGCGCCATCGGCGCCCATCGCCGCCTTGCGGGCGCGGATCGTGGGGTCCAGGCTTGCCACCCGGCCCAGCGCGTGGGCGACGGTTTCGCCGTCGCCGATGCGAAACAGCGCGCGGTCGAGCATGGGCCACTCGGTGATGCCGCAGTGCGCAGACACCAGCACGTTACGCCCGCGCGCCAGAGCCTCAAGCGCGATGGTGCCCAGGGATTCCACATGGGAGGGCAACACCAGGACATCATGGTCGTCGATAAGGCCCGCGAGCCGCGCGCGCGGCACCCAGCCCGGCAGTTTCAGGTTCGGCAGGCCGGCGGCCTGCGCCTCAAGGGCCTGGCGCTCCGGGCCGTCCCCGACGATGGTGAAGGCGATGTCCGGAAGAGCTGCGGCGGCCTCGGCCACCGCCTGAACATTCTTTTCCGGGGCCAGGCGGCCGGCGAAAAGCACGCGCGCGACGTGGCGCGGCAGCGGTGTCGGTTCCGGATCGAGGAACGAGCGCGGAATGGGCGTGCCCATCAACTCCACCCGCTTGGCGCCCAGGTCACGCGCCGCCGCCACCATCGCATGCGAGTTCGCCAGGACCACCGCGCCGCGTTCGAACAGGAAACGGTTCGCCATGCGCATGTAGGAGCGCGGAATGGCCCCCAGCGCGCTGCGCCAGTACAGGTCCGCCAGCCGCTCATAGTGGGTATGGAAACCGACCACCAGCACCGCGCCGAAACTGCCGGCCAGCCGAGCGCCCAGCAGTCCCCAGGGACCGGGCGTCGGCACCACCACGGCGTGCGGACGCAGAGCCTGAAGGCGCCGGCGCACGGATACCAGGTTGGGCAGCCACAACTTTTGGGTCGAATCGCCGGGCAGGGGCAGGGCGACACTGCCCAAGCCGCCGTCGCCGCCGGGCCCCAACACGGCCACTTCGGCGACCCGGTCGCGCAGGTGCTCGACCAGATCGGTGTAGTAGGCCCCGACACCATTACGCTCGGGTTCGGCATCCGAGACCACAGCGATGCGCCAGTCCGTTCCCCATCGGGCGGTGTCGGCGTCGCGGGAGCCGGAGGACGAGGCGTCAGACATCGTCAGGACCCTTCAGGACCGGCGTTGCATGGGGGAGGGGGCGGACGCGGACAGTGGCGCGCCCGAACCGCCAGCCCGGTAATCATGCCCGCCCTGGGCGATGGACGCAATGCGCGCGCTTTCCAGGCCAAAGTCCCGCGCGCTATAGTGATGCCGCGACCGATAGCGTCGGGCAGCCTCGCCCTCGGCCTCCAGCACGGCCCGGAAACCGTCGTCCAGCGGCAGGCCAAGGGCGGCATAGGCCCCGCCAAGGGCGCCGGCCAGGTCGTTCTTCAACTCCGCCATGTCGAACACGGCGTGCCGGGGTCCACCGGGCCGGGGCAGGGCGGCGTCCAGGGTCCGATAATAGGTGCCCAGAACCGACACCATTCGCGGCGTAAGGATAGTTCCATCGGGGTCGCTGTCGAACAGCGAAATGCCGCCCTGGATGGAGGACAACTGCGACGGCACGACGGACTCCGGCGCGCGGTCGCAGCGCAGGAAACGCGCATCCGGAAAGGCCGCGCGCAACGTGCCCGCCATGCCGGCAAAGGCGGCGTTCTTGGACAGCATGCGTTTGTTGTGTCCGTGAACATATAGGTGCCGCCGCAGCAATCCGGTGTAGATATGCATCAGGCGATCCCGCTCGCCCGCCGGCAACGCCGTATCGGCCGCCGCCAGGCGCCAGATCCGTTGGGCGCCCGGAAAGGGAATGACCAGGATGAAACAGGCCATGACCGGCAGCAGGGCAAGATAGTCTTCCTCGGGCGCCCGCAGGTCCATCGCGTGGACGTCGTCCAGCGCCCCGAACAGGCGCCGCTCCAGCCACCGGATGGCCCGCGCGCCCGGTGCCCCGAGGACGCGATCGACCCGCGCGAGCCCCAGGATCACGCGTCGTTGCAGGATCGAGGGCGCCAACAGGCACTCCCACACCGAGAACGTCGTCATGTTGGGGTCACGCGCCAGCACGCGATGGGTCATGGTGGTGCCACTTCGCGGCACGCCAAGCACGAAAACCGGTTCGCGCACGGCCACGCGGCGATAGCCGGGATACAGGATGTTGTCGAGCAGCAGGCAGATCACATGGACGCCCTGAACGGCTGTGAACAGCGGAACGAAGGCCGTCATGACCAGCACCCGACGCGGTGTCGGCCAGCGCCGGCCGGGGGCAGGGCTCCAGGCCGCGCCCAGGAGGCTGAGGTATCGCCCCAGGGTGTCCCCAAGCTGTCCCATCACGCCCCTGTATCCTGATCCTGTCTTGATGTCCGGCGCCGCCGCGCCACTGCCGCCAT
>CAYFTQ010000032.1:2535-12789 GCA_964346035.1 uncultured Roseospira sp.
TAGATGGAACCGACCGACAGAGGGCGCAAATGACGGTTTTGCGACATGATGGGGGGCAATCGCGCCGTCACCCCAAGATGTTCGCTCGGGGGGGCCGGCGGCATCCCCATTTGTCGCATAATGTATATTATGAATAGCTCGATCGACCCGCAAGCCGCACCGCCGTTGCCTCACATCGGCCGCGTTCGGCCAAGCCGCACACCATCATCAGTCTGTCAACCGCCTGTCTACTAGTAGAACAAACGCTAGCCGTTCAGCACTGACGCCAGGCGTTCAGCGGCGCTTCGATTTCCATGCCGTCAAAGGCCGGCTCCGCGCCCTCCGGCAGCGCCGCGCGCAAGGCGTCATAGTCCAGCCCGAGGCCGAGATGGGTCAGAATCAGGCGCGTTGGCCCAACCCGTTCGGCCCACGACAGTACCTTGGCGACATGGGCATGGGTGGGATGCGGCGACCAGCCGATGCAGCCCACGATCCAGGTATGAACGCCGGCAAGGACCTCGAACGCCCTGTCGTCCAGGTTCACCACGTCGGTGCTGTAGGCCACGGCGTCGCCGAAGCGGAACCCCAGCGTGGTCATGACACCGTGATCCTGGGTGAACGGCGTAACGGCAACGCCGGCCACCCGGAACCGCCCCTCGATCACGACGGGGACAAGCAGCGGCTTGAAGATCGACCTGGCACCGTCCGGCAGCGGCGTCAGCGCATAGCCGAACCCACCACTGATTCCGGCCAGCGTGGTCGCATCGGCGTAAATGCTCAGCGGGGCCTTCATGGCCCGGTTAATCTCGCGCAGTTCGTCCAGGCCGTGCAGGTGGTCGGCGTGGTCGTGAGTATACAGCACCGCCGAAAGGCGGGAGACCCCGGCGGACAGCAGCTGGGTCCGTATATCGGGCGAGGTGTCGACCAGGATCGGGTCCGCCGCCGGGCCGAGCGCCCCGCCCTGCCCCGCAAGCGGCGTGGCCAGGATCGACGCGCGACCGCGCCGATTGCGCGGTTGGTCCGGATTGCACTGGCCCCAGCCTCTCGACAGGCTGGGCACCCCGGGGGCCGCACCGCAACCCAGGACGGTAACCCGCAGGCTGGCCGCCGGTGCATTCTCGCCTGCGGTGTTCTCGCCGGAGGCGGGGCTCACGCGACCGCCGCGGCGTGCGACGCGCCCTGGCGCCGGCCGGCACGATCCGCCTTGGAGAAAAGCCGGAAGAAGTTGGCCGTGGTGGCCCGCGCCAGATCGTCGAGCGACAGCCCCTTGACCTCCGCCACGACCTGCGCGGTATGGACCGTGAAGGCGGGCTCGTTGCGCTTGCCGCGCTTGGGGACCGGTGCCAGATAGGGGGCATCGGTCTCGACCAGAAGGTGATCCAGGGGCAAGGCCCGGATGGTCTCGCGAAGGGCTTCGGCCTTCTTGAAGGTCGCAATTCCGGAGATCGAGATAAGAAAACCCATTTGAACAGCTTTTTCAGCCAGATATTGGCTTGAGCTAAAGCAGTGCAGGAGCCCGGCGAACGGCCCCGTGGCGTGCTCTTCGGAAAGAATGCGCAGGGTGTCGTCCTCGGCATCGCGCGTATGCACCACCACCGGCAGGCCGGTTTCCCGTGCCGCCCGGATGTGTTCGCGAAAGCTCCGTTCCTGGGCGTCTCGCGGGCTGTGCTGATAGAAGAAGTCCAGCCCGGTCTCGCCGAACCCGACAACCTTGGGGTCTTCGGCCATCGCCATCAGGGCCTCGGCCGACGTCTCGGGCTCACTGCCGGCTTCGTGTGGATGGATGCCGACGGTGCAATCGACACTGTCGAAGCGGCGCGCGGTCTCCAGCACCCGTTGGAAACGGGTCACGTGGGTGCAGATGGTCAGCATATGGCCAACGCCGGCGCGATGGGCGCGGGCGACCACCTCGTCCAGGTCATCAGCCATATCCGGAAAGTCCAGATGGCAATGGCTGTCCACGATCATGCGTCGCCCCTCACGATTGGCCGGCCTCGTCCTCGACATAGCGCGGGAACACGCCTTGCGGCTTGGGCAGCGGCGTTCCGGGCCGCAACGCGCCGCCCTCGCCCTCGCCCTCGCCCGTTCCAAGGGCCGCGAACGCGCGTGCCTCGGCCGTGACGCCAAGCTGGTCCAACAGCCGGCCCGCTGCCCCGGGCATGACCGGTTGCAGCAGGATGGCCACATGGCGCACGGTTTCCGCCAGCACAAATAGCACCGTCGCCATGCGGGCCGGGTCCGTCTTGCGCAGCGCCCACGGCGCCTGACGGTCCACGTAGGCATTGGCGGCCCGCACCACAACCCAGATGGTCTCCAGGGCTTCGTGAAAGGCCTGCCGGTCGACGGTTGCGCGCACCAGCGCCAGCAGGCTGCTGGCCCGCCCCAGCAGGGCCATGTCATCGTCCGTCATCGGCCCCGGGTGGGGGATGGCGGCACCGCAATTCTTGGCGATCATCGAAAGCACCCGCTGGGCCAGATTACCCAGATCATTGGCCAGATCGCCGTTCATGCGATGAACCATGGCGCGGTGGGAAAAGTCGCCGTCGTTGCCGAACGGCACCTCTCGCATCAGGAAATATCGCACCTGATCCAGGCCATAGGCCTCGACCAGCGCATAGGGGTCGATCACGTTCCCGAGCGACTTGGAGATCTTCCGGCCCTCGTTGGTCCACCAGCCGTGCGCGAATACACGCCTGGGCGGCGCCAGGCCAGCCGCCATCAGGAATGCCGGCCAATAGACCGCATGGAAGCGCAGAATGTCCTTGCCGACCATGTGCAGGTCTGCCGGCCAATGGGTGGCATACTGCCCGGTTTCGGTTTCTGGATAGCCCACCGCAGTTATGTAGTTGGTCAAGGCATCCAGCCACACATACATGATGTGGGCGTCATCGCCGGGCACCGGCACGCCCCAGGCAAAGGTTGTGCGCGACACCGACAGGTCGTTCAGTCCCCCCTTGACGAAGCTGATAACCTCGTTGCGCCGGCTGGTGGGGGCGATGAAGTCCGGATGGGCCTCGTAGTAGGCCAGCAACCGGTCGCCCCAGGCCGACAGGCGGAAGAAGTAGCTGGGCTCCTCCACCCACTCCACCTCGGCTCCGCTGGGCGCGCGACGAACACCGTCCGGCCCGACGGTCAATTCGTCCTCGCCGTAGAACGCCTCGTCGCGCACCGCGTACCACCCGGCATAGCTGCCCAGATAGATCTCGCCCTTTGCCGTCAGGGTGTCCCAGAGCGCCTGACACGCACGGGTGTGGCGATCCTCGGTGGTGCGGATGAAGTCATCGTTGGAAAAGTTCAACGCCGCCGCCAGGTCGCGGAAGTTGCCCGACACCATGTCCGTGAATGCGCCCGGGTCCATGCCGCGTGCCTGCGCAGACTTCTCGACCTTCTGCCCGTGCTCGTCGGTTCCGGTCAGGAACTTGACGTCGAACCCGTCCAGACGCTTGAAGCGCGCCATGACGTCACATGACAGCGTCGTATAGGCATGGCCGATGTGCGGGCTGTCGTTGACGTAATAGATAGGCGTGGTGATGTAGAAAGGGGGGCGGCCCGACATGCGGTCGTGCTCCGACGAGAGGAATGGGTCCGGCGCTCCCGGGCGGCGGCGCCCGACGGGCCGGGACCAGTCGGTCATCTGGAGCGGGTCGCGGCTCGTTCGATCAGCAACAGGACCGCCAGCACCGCTTGCTTGCGATCCAGATTGACGGCTTCGGCCCGTCCCAGAAGGTGGGCCGTCTTTTCCCATACCGCGACCCATCGATCAAGGGGGCCGGCCCGGGCCAGGCGGGTCAGCAGCGCCTGTTCACCCGGCGGAACCGGGGCGCCGCCGGCATTTTCGGTCCCACCCGTCGCGCCATGGCGGGCCAGACGTGCCAGCCAGGCCGGCAGCAGGTCCCGGAACAGGCGCCAGGCGCCATCATCACGCGCCACCTTGTCGCCCAGGGCATGACAGCGCGCCACATCCATGTGTGGTGCCGCCTCCAGCAGGGCCATGAGATCGCCATACAGCTCAAGCCCACCCTCGCGCGCCAGATCAAGCGCGCGACCGATGCTGCCGCGCGCCAGGGCCACCAGCGTCTCGCGGGCGCCGTCGTCCAGGTCCGGTCGATAGCGTGTCAGCAGGGCCGCCACATCCCGTTGCGCCAAAGGACGCAATGCCAGCGCCCGGCAGCGCGACGGGATCGTCGCCGGCAGCCGCGCGGGATTGTGCGCCACCAGGAACAGAACGGCACGTCGCGGCGGTTCTTCCAGCACCTTGAGAACGGCATTGGCGGCGTTGCGGTTCATCTCGTCGGCGGCGTCGATCACCACCACCCGCCAGCCACCCTCGGCCGGGGTCAGGGAGAGGAAGCCGCCCAGGCCCCGCACGTCGCCGATCACGATCTCGTCGCGCAGCCGGGTCCGCTTGTCGTCGGAAAAGCTGCGTTCGATGACACGCAAGTCGGCGTGACTGCCGGCGGCGACGCGCTGGAACACCGGATGGCCGGGATCAATGCGGAGACCTGGCGCGCTGGTCTGATCGAGGCCCGGATCGAGGCCCGGATCGAGGCCACGGTCGTCTGCCGCAGGCGGGTCGGCGCCAAACAGGCCCGGACCGGCCCCGGCGTGCCCCTGCCCTGCCCCGTCATGGGCGTGCCCCTTGCCCTCCACGGTCCCGGCCAGGATCAGGCGCGCCATCCGGAAGGCCAGAGTGGCCTTGCCGATGCCGCGCGGGCCGGTCAGCAGCCAGGCATGGGTCATGCGTCCGGCCGACAACGCCCGTAGAACGGTCGCCTCGGCCGCCGGCTGGCCCACCAGCAACGGATTGGCCCGGGGCGCGGGCGGGCCGGGTGACGCCTCCGCCGCGGCCCTAGCCAAGGTCCGAGCCATCGGCGCGCGCGCCGGCCCGCGCCCAACCGGCCATGCGGCGTGCGACGATCACCTGAACACGCGCGGCCACGACGTCCACCGACCCCTCCGCAGAGACCAGCTCACAACGGTCCGCTTCGCGCGAAGCGATGTCCAGAAACCCAAGCTGAACGCGATGGTGGAACGCCGGCGGCAGGCGTTCGAACCGGTTCGTGGTGCCCCGAGTCCCGGTGCGGGCCAGCGCCGTCGCCGGATCAAGGTCCAGCACCAGCGTAAGGTCGGGCAGGAACGGCCCCGCAGCCAGGTCATACAGTACGTCCAGCGCCGCCAGATTGACCCCGTGGCCATGCCCTTGGTATGCGGTGGTGGAATCGGCGAAACGGTCACAGACCACCCAGGCGCCGCGCGCCAAAGCCGGCTTGATGGTCTGCTCCAGGTGATTGCGGCGGGCGGCGGAGACGATGAGGGCTTCTGTCATCGGGTCCCAGGTGGCCGGCTCGGCGTCCAGCAGGACCGCGCGCAGGCGCTCTGCGCCGTCCGAGCCACCGGGCTCGCGGGTCTTCACCACCTCCAGGCCCTTGGCGCGCAGCCAGGCCGCCAGACACTCCGCCTGAGTCGATTTGCCCGTTCCCTCGCCGCCCTCAAGAGTGACGAAACGGCCGCGACCTGTCATGCCCTCAACCCCCGGACGATGCATCGGGGCCAGCGCCGGACGCCTCCCCGGGCAGGGCCAGGTTCACGATGACGTGGCGCAACTTGGCGAACATCCGGTTGATCAGCCCCATTCGTTCGACCTCCGTGCCGGCCAGCAGGGGAAACGTGAGCGGCTCCATATCCGGAACGTCGATCACCAGCGTGGCGATCTCGTCACCGCGCGTAACCGGCGCCGGAATCGGGCCGTCATAGCGCACGGTCACGGTCATCGTGCGCCGCGCATTGCGCGGCAGCGTGACCGTCAGTCCATCGGGCAGCACCAGGGGCACAGTGTCGGTCTGACCCAGCCAGACCTCCGCCCCCGTCACCGTGTCCCCGGGCTTGAACATCTCGACGTTCTCGAAGGTCCGGAACCCCCAGGACATGATACGCTCGGCTTCCTCGCTGCGCACCCGCGTACTTTCCAGGCCGTTGAGGACCAGGATCAGCCTGCGCCCACCCTGCTTGGCGGACGCGGTCAGGCCGTAACCCGCCACGCTGGTGTGACCGGTCTTCAGGCCGTCGGCGCCAATGTTCTTGTACAGCAGTGGGTTGCGGTTGTGCTGGGTTATGCCGTTATAGGTGAATTCCTTTTCCGAGTAGAACGGATAGTAGGCTGGAAACTCGTTGATAATGCGCCTGGCCAGCGTGGCCAGATCGCGCGGTGTCATCAGGTGTTCGGGTTGAGGCAGTCCGGTGGCGTTGCGGAAGGAACTGCCGGACAGACCGATCTCGGCGGCGCGCCGGTTCATCCTGTCGGCGAACGCATCCTCGGACCCGGACAGGTGTTCGGCCACCACGATGCAAGCGTCGTTGCCTGATTGAACGATGATGCCACGCAGCAGGTCTTCCAGGCGAACCGTGGTGTTCGGCTCCAGGAACATGGTTGAGCCGCCACTGGTCGCGCCACCCTTGCGCCAGGCATTTTCGCTGACGGTGAAGGTATCCTCCAGCGACAGCCTGCCGGCCTTCAGGTCCTCGAACACCATCAGCGTGGTCATGAGCTTGCTCATGGACGAGGGCGGCATGGGCTGGTCGGCTTTCTTGGCCAGCATCACGGTGCCGGTTTCGAAATCGACCAGCAGGGCCTCGCGGGCCGATGTCTCGATGGCTTGCGCAATGGCCGACCCGGCCGAAAGCAGCAGGCTGACGACCAGGGCAAGAACAAGACAGGGCCGCGCGGCCGAAAGATGTGGCGTCATGGACGGTTCTCCGCGCGATCAGTCAACCACCGGGGCGAACATCATGGGGCTATTGTTTCATCAGGCAGCCGGTAAACGGTGCTGGGGCGGCCCGCCGGACCTGTCCTGTCAGTGGGCCACCAGACGGGACTCAGGATAGCCGGAGGACTGAACCGCCCTCAACAGGCGGGCGGCCACACGGGTATCCGGTAGCGGCCCGATGCGAACCCGCGTGAGCGACTGCCCCCGGCGTGAGACAGGCACCATATGGGCCGGCGCCAGACGCGCGAGATCCTCCACCACCTGTTCCGCGTTGGCGGGATCCGAAAACGCGCCAGCCTGAATGTACCAGCTCCGCCGCCCGCTGGCGATATGCGCGGCCGGGGAATCCGGGTTGGTCGGCACCACCAGGGCCCGCCCCGTCGTCGCCGCATCGCGACCGCCGGTCGCCGTCCGCCCGCCATCGCGCAGGGCCAGACTCTCGCTGGCCAGGATCCGGACCCGCACCCGGGTTGTCCCGTCGCGCCGGAAATCAAGCAGATCCGCCGCCTTTTTGGAAACGTCGATAATACGGTTCTTCGAGAACGGACCCCGGTCATTGATGCGAAGATCGACGGAGCGGCCATTCTTCAGGTTCGTCACCCGCACCAGGGACGGCATGGGCAAGGTGCGATGCGCCGCCGTCAGGGCATTCTGGTCGAATCGCTCCCCGTTTGCCGTGCTCCGGCCGTGGAACTTGGGACCATACCAGGAGGCAATCCCGACCTCGTCGTATTCGTAATTCTCGTGCGGGACGTACCACTGACCGCGCACTTCATAGGGCGAACCGATCTTGTAGCCCGTGGCGCGGTCGCTTGCTTCGTTGCCGGCGTTCAGGGCCTTGGCCGTATCCACGGCCAGCGTCGTCTCGGCGCATCCGGCCAGCATCAGACTCGCGCCCAGGAGCGCTCCCAAGCACCATCCGCGCCGCTTCATGAATCCACTCCCGAGACCTGGTCTGCGCCCATGGCGTGTCACGCGGGGCTTCCAGACGCCTACATTTTGATACAGGCGTTAAAAGCTGCCCCATATCTTGAAATCTGCCGCGTACTTTAGCGGTCCGGGCGTGGCATCGCAAGCGTTCCGCGCCCGCCCTCGTCTATCCGCCTGCGGCGCGTCGCAGAAGCGTCAGCAAGGCCGGGCTGGCGAAGCCGTCGGCCGGCAAGCCCCTGGCGGCCTGGAACCGGCGAATGGCGGCGCGGGTGCCGGGACCGACCAGACCGTCAACGGACCCCGCCTGATAGCCAAGCGCATTCAGCAGGTGTTGCAGGGTCTCCACCTCGGTGCGGCGCAGCGGGTCCGGCGAGCGGTCGAACTGCCCGACCAGGGGCGCACCGCCGGCGATGCGGTCGGACAGGTGGCCGACGGCCAGGGCGTAGAAGCTGGAGTTGTTCCAGCGCATGATGACCCGGAAATTGTCGTACACCAGAAAGGCCGGCCCTCTGTGACCGGCCGGCAGCAACAGCGAGGCGCTCATGTTCGCCACGACGGGCAGCGGGCCGCCGTCGGCGCGCCGCAGGCCCAGCGCCGCCCACGTGGCCAGGGGCTTGCTCACGGACAGGTCGGACTGGCTGTAATCGAACGCAGCGGGCAACAGCACCTGACGGCCCCAGATGCGATCGGAGCGCCAGCCGATATCGGCCAGGAAGCGGCCAGCGGAGCCGAAGGCGTCGGCCAGGTTGGTCCATATATCCTTGCGGCCGTCGTTGTCCTGATCAAAGGCATGGTCGCGAAACGTGGTCGGCATGAACTGCATCTGGCCCATGGCCCCGGCCCACGAACCGACCATCGCGGCAGGCGCGACATGGCCCTGATCAAGGATGTGCAGCGCCGCCATGAGCTGAGCCCTGAAAAAAGCGCCGCGCCGGCCGTCGTAGGCCAGCGTGGCCAGGGCCTCGATCACGTTGAAGCCGCCCAGGTTGGCGCCATAGTTCGTCTCCAGCCCCCAAAACGCCACCACAACATGGGCCGGCACACCTGTCGCCGCCGAGACCCGCGCCAGCAGGGCGCCATGTCGCTCAAGCATGGCGCGTCCCTCCCGCACCCGCTCATCAGAAACCGCGCGGTCGAAATAACCCCAGAACGTGCTGGTGAACTCTGGCTGGCGCCGATCCAGTTCGACAACCCGAGGGTTCAGATCGATCCCCGCGAAGCCGCGATCCAGGGTGGCAGGCGCGATTCCCTGCGCCATCGCCTCGGTCCGCACACCGACCAGCCAGTCCTGGAAGCCAGCTTCGACGCCTTGGGCCCGCGCCGGGGAAACCGCCGCCAGCGCCATCGAAAGCAGGAGCAGCGCGAACGCCAACGCCCTGGCTGACGGGCCGGCAAGGTACAACCAAAACGGGCGTTTCGCGCCAGGCATCAACGCGAAAGGGATCATCCTGATGTCTCCGCGCGGGGATGAAATGATGGCGCGACATGGTGCACGTTTGGCTCGCGCTGGCAATGGTCCGGCGCACCTCTGTTTCAGGTGTTCGCGACGGCCCCCCTAGAGAGTCTTCGCGAAATCGTCCGGCGCGGTCTTGTATGCCTGAAAAATGTAGGGCAGCTTTTCCTCGAAATCGTCGAGATTTTCAGGGTCCAGCCGCATCTGGGCCGCCTTGCGAGCAAACACGCGCGCCAGTCTGGGATCGCCGGGTATCCCGAATATGGCGTCGAAGTCGCCCGGATCCATGGCGTTCTCGGCCACGCGCAGGAACGGCGCCAGTTGCGGGCGTTGCAGATAGTCGATCATCGAATCAACCGTCTCCGCCCCCATGCGGTCGAGATGCGAGGCCATCTCGACTATATCCGCCGTGTTCTTGGACCGCAGGCTGTCGAGAAGCTCGGTCCCCGTGAACACACGCCAGAAGCGAGCGCCCATGCGGTGATGCAGACCGCCCAGAAGGCGTTCGTACTCGCGCGCGCCGGCATGGGTGACGCCCTTGGCCGCGCGAGGGTCGGAGTCCATCATTTCGCGCGATAAATCCCCGGTGATCTTCTGGGCCTCGTTAAAATCATTGCGGCCGATGCGCAGCAGGAATTCCAGATCCTCCGGACGGCGCAGGCTGAGGAACCCCTCGCCTATCTCCTCGACCAGCGAACGCGGCAGGGCGGCATAATAGGGGATCAAGGGAACCTGCCAGCGATGGCGCAGCCAGGGCGCCAGGGTCTCATAGAAGACATCGGCGCCGCTTCGGGTCTTTTGCCTCTTGGGGGGCGGACGCATCGGCTGTCCCTGCCACAGCCGTGATACCAGATCGAACAGACGATCCAACAGGCCGGCGTTCACCTGGGTATCCGGCGTTGAGCTGTGTTCGCGCACGTCGCGGAAGCGATCTCCGTGCGTGCGGAGGTATTTCTTGGCCGTGGTCCGTATCACCAGCGTGCGCACATCGTCGATGGACCGCCCGCACCACAGGGGTTCGTCATCACTGGTGACCGGCAGTCCGGATTCGCTGACCAGAAGGTGCTGGAACTGATCCCGCTGCTTTTCAAACAGAAGAAGGCACCCATTGACCAACTCCGGGTTGGC
>CAYFTQ010000033.1:0-12470 GCA_964346035.1 uncultured Roseospira sp.
AGGCGCCCTTGCAGCCGTCGCATTCATAGCAGTTGCCGCAGGACAGGCAGCGCGCCGCCTCGAAATGGGCCTCTTCGGCCTTCAGGCCGCCGACCACTTCGTCGAAGCCGGACGTGGCCTCATCGACCGGGCGGTGAGGCTGCTCGCGCGGGTCGGCCTCGACGTAATACGGCACGTGCAGATCGGCGAAGGCGACACCCGGATTGCGGTTCGGGCGCTGGAACAGGCCGCCACGCAACCAGGTGTCGATACAGCGCGCGGCCTGCTTGCCATGGCCGACGGCGATGGTCACCGAGCGTTCCGACGGCACCATGTCGCCGCCGGCGAACACGCCCGGCGCGCCGGTCATCATGCGTTCGTCAACGCGGACGGTGCCGTCACGGTCGAAGCCCAGCCCCGGCACAGAGCGCAGGAAGCTGGTGTCGGTGTCCTGGCCGAGCGCGAGGATCAGGTCGTCGGCCTCGATGGTTTCGGTCTCTCCGGTGGGGCGGGGGCGGCCGTTCTCGTCCAGTTCCATGATCTCGACCGTCATGGAGGCGCGATCCAGGCTCTTGATGGCGCGCAGCCAGTGGATCTGAACGCCCTCGTCCAGGGCCTCCTGGGCCTCGAAGTCGTGCGCCGGCATGTGCTCGCGGTCGCGTCGGTAGACGATCAGCGGCTCGTGACCCAGGCGCTTGACCACGCGCGCGGCATCCATGGCCGTATTGCCGCCGCCATAAACCACCACCCGGCGGCCCAGGCGCGGGCGCTCGCCCGATTCAATGCTCTTCAGGAACGAGACCGCGTCCACCATGGGCGCGGCGTCGCGCGCGGGAATGTCGATGCGCTTGGACAGGTGCGCGCCGACGGCAATGAAAACGGCATCGAAGGCGCCTTCCAGCCGTTCCTGTTCCAGGTCCTCGACCTTGTGGTTCGCGCGCAGGTCCACCCCCAGGGCCAGGATGCGGCGGATTTCGGCGTCCAGGATGTCGCGCGGCAACCGATAGGCGGGAATACCGAAGTGCATCATGCCGCCGGCCATCGGGCCGGCTTCGCGAAGACTGACCTCGTGGCCGAGACGCGCCAGGTGATAGGCCGCCGACAGCCCGCTGGGGCCGGCACCCACGATCAGGACGCGCTTGCCGGTCTGCTCCGTCGGTTTGTCGAAGGCCCAGCCCCTTTCCAGCGCCAGGTCGCCCAGATACCGCTCGACCGCGTGGATTGAGACGCTGGCGTCTAGCTCCTGCCGGTTGCAGGTATCCTCGCAGGGGTGATAACAGACCCGGCCATGCACCGCCGGCATGGGGTTGTCGCGCACAAGCTGTCGCCACGCGCCCTCGTCATCGCCCTCCTGGACCAGCGCCAGCCAGGCCTGGATGTTCTCGCCGGCCGGGCAGGCCTTGTTGCAGGGCGGCAGGTGATCGACATAGACCGGCCGGCGCACGCGCTCTGGTCCGGTGCGGCGTTCGTGCCGAAGGTCCAACGGACGGGTCATGTCCGACGGACGGTGCAGGGGCGCTTGTCCCATGACGTGTCCCTTCCCGAGAGAACGTGGACGCTCTTGGCGGCGTCTCGCGCGTGCGGACTTACGGGCCGGGGCCCGACGTCCGCGTTCCTGGACCTGGATCGGCCGGGGCCGGCGCCGGGTCCGGGGGCGACCGGCGGCCCTGGCGGGGCCGTCACCCCGCGACCGGGTCCCGAGGCTTGAGAGCCCTGGTCGATCCGGCCTTGCGGCCCGAGCACGGTCCCGGCGAGGGGCCGCCCGCCGGGGCGGCGCGGCCGGGTGCATGCAGTCTTGGAAAAGCACTCTATCGCAATCCGGGCCGCGACCACAGAACAAATGGTCCTTGACAGCGCCCTTTCACGGCGTGCCGGGACGGCTGCGTCCGTCCATCGTCAACAGGGGGCCGTACAGGTCGGGACGGCGGTCGCGCAGCAGGCCCCAGCCGGCACGGAAGGTCCGCGCCGCGTCCAGATCCACAGTGGCGGTGATGACAGCCTCGCCGGCGCGGTCGGCCTCCACCAGCAGGGCGCCGGTGTGGTCGGTGATGAACGAACTGCCATAGAACGTCACCGCGCAGGTCGCGCCCTGTTCACGGCCGATCCGGTTGGAGACCACCACGGGCACGATGTTGCTGGCGGCGTGGCCCTGTATGGCGCGGCGCCAGTGCGGGCAGGTATCGAGGTCGGGGTCGGTGGGTTCACTACCGATGGCGGTGGGATACAGCATGATCTCGGCGCCCATCAGTGCGCAGGCGCGGGCCGTCTCCGGAAACCACTGGTCCCAGCAGATGCCGACGCCCAACCGTCCGACCGCCGTGTCCCAGACCCGAAAGCCGGTATCCCCTGGGCTGAAATAGAACTTTTCCTGATAGCCCGGCCCCTGTGGGATGTGGCTCTTGCGATAGACCGCCCCGACAGAGCCATCGGTGTCGATCATGACCAGGCTGTTGAACCAGGCGTTGTTGGAGCGTTCGAAAAAGGACAGCGGCAGCACCACGCCCAACGCCCGCGCCAGGTTGGAAAAGCGGGCTATGGTGGGGTTGTTTTCCAGCGGGCGGGCCAGGGCGAAATGCTCCGGCGCCTGATCCATGCAGAAGTACGGGGTCTCGAACAGTTCCTGAAGCAGGACCAGCCGCGCCCCCAGTGCGGCCGCCCGCCGCACCAGCGCCTCGGCGCGGTCCAGGGTCGTGGCGGTGTCGGGGCCGCAGGCCATCTGTGTGGCGGCGACGGTGACGGTCCGCATGGCGGGGACTCCTGACTGGGGCGCAAACCGGAACCGCAGAGCATACCAGGGCCGCGCACGGATGCGAATGCGCGCACCTGCCGCCGCCCGCCGGGGTGCGCCTGCTACGGGTCCTGATGCCTCGCCGCGCGGACACGAGTTTCCGGCCGGAACGAGAGCCTTGATCCCCCATTGCAGCGTGCCGGCGGCTGGACCACCATGGGCCGGTCATCCCCGGCCCCGGGGCCGTTCCCGCGTGGGCCGTTCACTGGAAGGACGGCGCCATGCCCGCCGATGCCCCGCCGGACCCTGCATCCGTCACGCCCGCCGAGGCCGCCGTCGCCGGTGACGTCGCGCTGCGCCGCGCGGTGGCGCGCTGGCGCGCCTGGCTTTGGGGCGAGCGGCGGGCCAGCCCGCACACCCTGGACGCGTATGACCGCGACGTGGCCGGGTTCCTGGCCTTTCTGGCCGAGCATCTGGGCGGTCCGCCCTCGGTGGGCGATCTGGCCACGCTGTCGGCGGCCGACGTGCGCGGCTGGCTGGCGCGGCGCGGCGCCAAGGGCGTGGGACGGGCAAGCCAGGCGCGCGGCCTGTCCACGGTGCGCGGGTTCTTCCGCTGGCTCGACCGCGAGGGCCTGGCCCACAATCCGGCCATCGCTCAGGTCAGGGGGCCGCGTCCACCCAGCGCCGTCCCGCGCGCCCTGGCCGAGGACGAGGCGCGAGAGGTCCTCCAGGCCGCGCCGACCCTGCCCGATGCCGGCTGGGTGGCAGCGCGCGACCTGGCCTTGCTGACGCTGCTGTATGGCGCCGGGCTGCGTCTGGGCGAGGCCCTGGGCCTGAAGCGCCGCGACGCCCCCACCGGGGCCACGCTGGTGGTCACCGGCAAGGGCAGCAAGCAGCGTGTCGTTCCGGTTCTGCCGGTGGTGGCGGAGGCCGTGACGGCCTATCTCGATGCCTGCCCGTATCGCCTGGATGGCGATGGGCCGCTGTTCGTGGGAGTGCGCGGTGGACCGCTCAATCCCGGCGTTGTGCAGCGTCAGGTCCGGACTCTGCGCGATCTGTTGGGGCTGCCGGACAGCGCCACGCCGCACGCCCTGCGGCACAGTTTCGCCACTCACCTGCTGGGGCGCGGCGGCGACCTGCGCACCATCCAGGAACTGCTGGGTCATGCCTCGCTGTCCACCACGCAGCGCTATACCGATGTTGATTCCGCCCGTCTGCGGCGGCTGTATGATCATGCCCACCCGCGCGCGCGGCGCGGCGATGCCCCGGCCGACCCACAGACCTGACACAACGGAGTCCCATGCGCGTATTCTATTCGCCCACCCAGCGCGGCCATGCCGGCGACACCTTTCTTGTCAGCGGGCGGCCGCGCCCGATTCCGGAACAGCCAACCCGGCTGGACCCGCTGCTGGCGGCGGTTGAGGGGCTGGGGCTGACCCCCGAGGCTCCGCCGGATGCCGGCGATGGCCCGCTGGCCCGCGTCCATGCCCCGGATTACCTGGACTTCCTGCGCACCGTCTGGGCCGTCTGGCAGACCCTGCCCGGCGCCGCCGGCGACGTGCGGCCCAACGTCGCGCCGGATCGCCGCGACGGCGCCTATCCGCGCTCGCCGGTGGGGCGGGCCGGCTATCACCTGGGCGACCAAGCCTGTCCGGTGCTGGCCGATACCTGGACGGTGGTCAGGGCCAGTGCCCAGTGTGCCATCGCGGCGGCGCGCGCGGTGGCCGGGGGGGCGGGCGAGGCCTATGCGGTGTGCCGACCACCGGGACACCACGCCGGCCCGGATCTGGCGGGCGGGTTCTGCTATCTGAACAACAGCGCCATCGCCGCCGCCGATCTGGCCGCCGGCGGCCGCCGGGTGGCGGTGATTGACGTCGATCTGCACCACGGCAACGGAACCCAGACGATCTTCTATCATCGCGCCGATGTGCTGACAGTGTCGGTGCATGCCGACCCCAACGACTTCTATCCCTTTTTCTGGGGTTACGCGGCCGAACGCGGCGCGGGCGCCGGCCTGGGCTATAATCTGAACCTGCCGCTGGCGCTGGGAACCGGGGATGCCGGGTTCCTGGACGCGCTTGATGGCGCGCTGGCGCGGGTGGCGGCTTTCGCGCCGGACGCCGTGGTGGTGGCCCTGGGGCTGGATGCCTCCGCCGACGATCCCTTCGGCGGCCTGGCGGTCAGCCCGGAAGGCTTCGCCCGCATCGGCGCCGCGCTGGGCGCCCTGGGGCGACCGACGGTGCTGGTGCAGGAAGGTGGCTATCTGGCGCCGCGGCTGTCCGGCAATCTCCAGGCGACCCTGGGGGCCTTCCTGGCGGGCCGTTGAGACACGCCGCCACGCCATTCGGGATCACTCAGGGCGCCGTTCATTCGGTGAGGAAGCGGCCAGGGCGGTCGTGACGGTCGTAAGTGTGGGGGCCGAAAAAGTCGCGCTGCGCCTGGATCAGGTTGGCCGGCAGGCGGACACGGCGAACACCGTCCAGTTGGGCCGAGGCCGAGGGCAGCGCCGGCACGGGCCCCCCCTGACACGACAAAGGGTCGCTGGCCCTTTGGAGGCCAGCGACCCTTCGCCTTGGGTCCGTTGCCGGATCCGGGTCTTGCGTCAGCCCAACTGGAGGTTGACGGCCGACGACTTGCCGCGCCGGCTGTCCACCTCGACGTCGTAGCGGATCGCCTGGCCGTCGGCCAGACCCTGGAGCCCCGCGCGCTCAACGGCGCTGATATGCACGAAGACATCCGGGCCGCCGCCGTCCGGGGCAATGAAACCGTAACCTTTGGCGCTATTGAACCATTTGACCGAACCGGAATTCATGTCGGTCTCTCCTTCTCGTGGTAGTAGTCGATAGGGTGCGTTCAGGGTGTCAGCAGGGCGGTTTTTTAACACCGCCCCATCCCGCCGAGGCAAGGATCTCAGTGGCCGACACCCGCAACCGCTGGTGAAGAGACCCGCCGCCGCCGGCGCCGTCGCGGGCCGGATGGCCCCGGACCGGCGGGACGGGGTCCCGTTGAGGAAGGGCGCGCCGGGGCGGTTTCGCCGCCCCGGACGCTGCCCTGATTCGGGTCGGTGATGGGCGATCCGATCAAGCGTTCGATGTCACGCAACAGACCGTGTTCCGCCGGATCACACAGGGAGATCGCGGTGCCCGCCTTGCCCGCCCGCGCCGTGCGACCGATGCGATGGACATAGGCCTCCGGCACGTTGGGCAGGTCGAAGTTGATGACGTGGGAGACGTCATCGACATCAATGCCCCGCGCCGCGATGTCGGTCGCCACCAGAACCGAGACCCGCCCACCCCGAAACCCGTTGAGGGCATGGGTTCGCTGGGGCTGGCTTCTGTTGCCATGGATGGCCATGGCCGAAAGGCCGGCTTCCTCCAGGTGGCGGGTGACGCGATCGGCGCCGCGCTTGGTGCGCGTGAACACGATGGCCCGGCCCACCTGGGGCTGTCCCAGCACGTTGACCAGCACGTCGCGCTTGTCGGCGGCGGCTACATGCATGACGGATTGGGCGATCCGCTCGATCGGGCGCGCCACCGGCGCCACCGACACCTCGGCCGGTTCGCTCAGGAAATCGGCGGCCAGGGCGCGGATGGCCTTGGGCATGGTTGCCGAGAACAACATGGTCTGGCGACCTGCCGGAACGGCCTTCATGATCCGCCGAATGGCCGGAAGGAAGCCCAGATCCAGCATGTGGTCGGCTTCGTCCAGAACAACCGTTCCGGCGCCGGTCAGGTGGACGGCACCGCTGCCCATGTGGTCCAGCAGGCGGCCCGGAGTGGCCACCACGACGTCCACGCCGCGCGACAGGGCGCGCACTTGCGGGCCGGGCTTGGCGCCGCCGATAATCACGGCCGACGTGATGGACAGGAAGCGGCCATAGGACTTGATGGAGTCGCTGACCTGCGTCGCCAGTTCACGGGTCGGCACCAGGATCAGGGCGCGGCAGCTCCTGAACGGTGCGGGACCCGGAGCGCGCGTCAGGCGATCCAGAAGGGGCAGCACGAACGCGCCCGTCTTGCCCGTTCCGGTTTGCGCGATCCCGACAAGATCACGCCCGGCCAGGGCGATGGGAATGGCGTTGGACTGAATGGGGGTGGGGTGAGTATGGCCTTCGGCCGCAACGGCGCGAAGGAGTGGCTCGGCAAGGCCGAGGTCTTGAAACTGTGTCAAACGGTCGCTTTCGTTGGCTCAGGCCCGACGCGGCCGCGATCGACCGGGCAATATCGGGACGGGGTCTCTATCCATGGGCACCCTGTTTCTCGCCGCCCTCTCACCGACGCGGACCACCCTGCCTCAGCAGGACGACCCGAAAGCGGGGGAAGGGCGAAGCAACCGGACGCCGAACCAGAAGGTATTGAGCAGGATGATCGCGAACGTCCATGCCTCTCAACAGCGTTTCTGGATCCATAGACGCACACGCGCAAGGCAATAGCAACGAAAAAATATCGGTCGCCCTGAATCCCGACCGCGCAGGGGCATCACGGGGCGCGGCGTTCGGGCGCGCTCTTGACCGCCCCGACGGCGCTTGCGATCCTTGCCGGCCTCGCCGTTATGGCCGCGCCGCAAGGGGGGACCGTCTGGCCCATGCTGCTTTTGATCGACAACTACGACAGCTTTACCTACAACCTTTGGCATTACCTGAGCGAACTGGGGCCGGAGGTGAGGGTCGATCGCAACGATGCCCTGTCGGTGGACGAGGCGCTGGCGCTGGACCCGGCCGCCATCGTGCTGTCGCCCGGCCCGTGCGATCCCGACCGCGCGGGCATCTGCCTGGACCTTGTGAAGGCCGCCGCCGGCCGAGTTCCCGTTCTGGGGGTGTGCCTGGGTCATCAGACCATCGGCCAGGCGATGGGCGGGCGCGTCCTGCGGGCGCCCGGGGTCATGCATGGCAAGACGGACATGATCCATCACACCGGGCGCGGCCTGTTCGATGGCCTGCCGAGCCCGTTCCAGGCCACCCGCTATCATTCCCTGATTGTCGAGCGAGACAGCCTGCCGAGCTGCCTGGAGGTGACCGCCTGGACCGAGGACGGGATCATCATGGCGCTGTCCCATACCTCACTGCCGCTGCACGGCGTGCAATTCCATCCCGAGAGCATCGCCTCTGACCACGGTCACGCGCTGTTGCGGAATTTCCTTGCTCTGGCCGGCGTGCCCGACCTCACGCCCCTGGACGCGGTGCTGGCCGGGAGGACGGCGGCATGACAGAGGCGCCCAGCTTTCGCGGCCTGCTGGGCCGAGTCGCCGATGGCCTGACCCTGGACGAGGACCAGGCCCGCGCGGTGTTCGATACCCTGATGACCGGTGACGCCACCCCGGCGCAGATGGGCGCGCTGCTGATGGCCCTGCGGGTGCGCGGCGAGACCATCGAGGAGATCACCGGGGCCGCCCGCGCCATGCGCGCCAAGGCGACCCGCATCCAGGCACCCGACGACGCCATGGACATCGTGGGAACCGGCGGCGATGCCTCCGGCACCTATAACGTCTCCACCGGCGCCGCGCTGGTGGTGGCCGCCTGCGGCGTGCCGGTGGCCAAACACGGCAACCGCGCGGCATCGTCGAAATCCGGCTCGGCCGATGTGCTTGCCGCGCTCGGCGTCAACCTCGATGCCCCCATGTCGGTGATCGAAACCGCCATCCGCGAGGCCGGCATCGGCTTCATGTTCGCCCAACGCCATCACGGCGCCATGAAGCACGTCGCTCCGGTACGGACGGAACTGGGCACGCGCACCATCTTCAATCTGCTCGGCCCGCTGTCCAATCCGGCCGGGGCCAAACGCGAGTTGATGGGCGTCTTCGCCCACGCCTGGGTGGAGCCGCTGGCCCATGTGCTCGGCCGCCTGGGAGCCGAGCGGGCCTGGGTCGTGCATGGCGCCGACGGCCTGGACGAGATAACGACCACCGATATCACTCATGTCGCCGCCTGGGACGGCGCGGGGGTCGAGACCTTTACCATCAAGCCCGAGGACGCCGGCCTGGCCCGCGCCCGGCCGGAAGACCTGAAGGGCGGCACGCCGGAGGAGAACGCCGACGTCATCCGCGCCATGCTGGACGGCGCCAAGGGTCCCTATCGCGATATCGTGGTCCTGAACGCCGCCGCCGCGCTGATCGTAGCCGGTCAGGCGGCAACGCTGGAGACCGGCGCCAGGCGGGCCGCAGAGGCCATCGACAGCGGCGCCGCCCGGTCCACCCTGCTGCGCATGGCGGCGATCACCCATCAGCCCCCGCCGACACGAGACGAGGGTGACGGCGACGGCGACGGCAAGGGCAAGGGCGGATGAGCGACGTTCTTGAGCGCATCCGCGCACGCACCGGCGCCGACCTGGCCGACCGCAAGGCCGCCATCTCAAGCGCCGACCTTGACGCAGAAGCGCGCGCAGCGCCAGCCGTGCGTCCGTTCGCGGCCGCGCTGTCGGCGCGCGTGGATGCCGGCGGTTTCGGCCTGATCTGCGAAATCAAGAAGGCCTCGCCCTCGGCCGGTCTGATCCGATCCGACTTCGATCCCGCCACGCTGGCGCGCGCCTACCAGGCCGGCGGCGCCGCCTGCCTGTCGGTGCTGACCGACGGTCCCTACTTCCAGGGCGATCCGGCCCATCTGCGTGCGGCCCGGGCAGCGTGCGACCTGCCGGTGCTGCGCAAGGACTTCATGGTCGATCCGTGGATGGTGATCGAAGCCCGCGCCATGGGCGCCGACGCCATCCTGATCATCATGGCCGCCGTGGACGATTCGCTTGCGGCCGAACTGGCGGCGGCGGCTGTGGACTGGGGCCTGGACGTCCTGGTGGAAGTCCACGACGCCGCCGAACTGGAGCGCGCGGTGCGGCTGCCGTGTTCCCTGATCGGCATCAACAACCGCGACCTCAAGACCCTGATAACCAACCTCGCCACAACCGAGGCGCTGGCGCCCGGCGTCCCCGCCGACCGGGCCCTGGTGTGCGAAAGCGGCCTGAAGACCCGCGCCGATCTGGAACGCATGGCTGCCGTCGGCGCGCGCCGTTTCCTGATCGGCGAATCGTTCATGCGCCAGCCGGACGTCACCGCCGCCGTGGCCGGGCTGCTTGACCCCGCGCCCGCCTGAGTGTCGGCACACGGAGGAGCGCCATGCATCCCTTCAAGGTCCTCGCCCTTCTGGCCCTGACGCTGGGACTGGCCGGCTGCCTCACCACCACCAGCGGCGACGTGTCCAATCCGGTGACACGCAAGCTGACCTGGTTCTCGCACCTCAACGGCGACGACATCCGCAAGGCCTGCAAGCCCGGCGCGTCCGACCGGTTCCGGCTGACGCACAATGCCAACTATATGCGCCGGGTGCGGCTGGTGGACGGCGAGGCCACGCCCGGCGGTGGTCTGCGCCTGCGCACCCGCCTGCTGGAACCGGTATCCCTCACTCGGGGGGTGCGGATCGGCAGCCCCGCCAGTCTGTTCGCTCCCTGGGAAGGCCGCGTCATCGACGGTCGCCTCTCGCCTGAGCAGGCGGCCCGGCTGTGGGCGGCGCTGGACCGGGACGGCCTGCGGGCGCCGGCGCCGGCGGGGACGCAACTGATCTCGCAGGAATTCTGGTGGGGGGCCGTGGCCTGCCGGGGCGGCGCCATCGACTTCCAGGTCTGGGCCGACTCGGGGCGCGGATATGACGGCCTGAGCTTCCCGACCCTGCTGGCGCGCCTGGATGGCACAAAGACGCCCATCGCCCGGCCGGAGGACGATCCGCGCTCCGTCAACCCGGCCTTCACGGACCGCGACACCGCCAACCGCGAGGTTCGCTTCCGCCTGGCGGTCGGGCGCGATGGGCTCAATCCCTGAGCCCGTTGACCGGCGCAGCCGGCCGCGATCCGCGCTCCAGCCAGCGGGTCAGGGCGCCGATGCCGACCAGGGCGGCGCCCAGGCCCAGGAACGACAGTGCCCGCCACAGCCCGCCCAGCGAGCCCATGTCGATCAGGAACGCCTTCAGGGTCACTGCCAGCAGGATCGCCAGCCCGGCCCGGCGCGCTGCCGCCTGCCCCCAGCGCGCGCCGGCGCCCAGCACCGCCAGCCCGAACAGCAGCCAGACCAAGGAATAAGCGTACAGCTCGGCCTCGCCGGGGGCGGACGCGCTCAGGTCGGGTCCGGCGAAGGCATGACGCACGCTGAGCGTCGCCCAAAGACCGGCCAGCGCAACGGCGGACGGTGTGCCGGCGCGGCGTGCCCATGACCCCGCCGGCGCATGCCAGGCCCCGGCCCCGAACAGCAGCGCCGGCGTGGCGTACAGAGGCAGCAGCCAGTTCAGCCCGGGGGTGCTGCCGACCGGCGTTCCGGTCAGCAGCGGATTGGCCCACAGCACGGGACCGAACAGCAGCACAACCCCGGCAGCGCCGGCCAGCAGCGCTTCGGCCCAGCGCCAGGCGATGCGGTCGCCGCCGGGCGCGCGTCGGCGCAACAGTTGGAGCAGCACGGCGCCCACCAGCCAGACGTTGACGTGCAGGGCCGTCTCGGTCAGGGCCAGGGGCGCGCCGTCCAGGTCCGGCCCGGCCATCAGGTGGCGCACCTCCAGGCTGGCCAGCAGCACCGCCAGGGCCAGCGCGCCGGCCTCCAGAACCAGCACCAGGTGGTCGTCGCCGCGCGTGCGGAACCACCGTGCCGCGAGCGCGAAGGCCAGCGCCGGCAGGCCAAGGCCATACAGCAGCCAGTTGAAGACCGGCGCCGCGCCCAGCGGATAGTCCAGCACATACGGGTTCAGCAAAAGGCGAACCAGCACCACCCCGGCCATGACCAGCGCCGCCCCGCGCAGGCCGGGAACGCGGACCGCGCCCAGGCGGCCCTCGACCCAGGCCACGCCGGGCAGGGTCAGGGCCAGGGCCACGGTCAGCCACGCCTGTTCAAGCACGAAGGTGGCCGCCAGCGCCACGGCAGCGAGAACGCCAACGCCATAGGCGCCAAGCGCGCCCGGCTGCGTCGCGGCCACCCGCCATGCCGCCAGCAGGGCCAGCCCGCCCAGCCCCAGGGCAACGGCGGCCCAGCCGGCGTCGATACCGATGCCGCCCAGGCGCCAATAGCTGACGGCCAGGATCAGCAGCGGCAGCGCCGCCGCCAGCCCGCCCCAGGCCATCGGCCGCGCGTCCGCGCGTTCGGCCAGCCCATGCGCCCCCAGCGCGATCATGGCCCCGAACGGCAGCGCCAGGATCAGGAACCCGCGCGCCTGCCCCGGCAGCGGCGGGTTGATCAATGCTTCGGCGCCCTCGGCCATCATGGCCTCGGCCGAGGGCAGATCCCAGCCGGCCAGCACCAGCAGCACCGCCACCGCCGGCGCCAACAGCGGCGCCCACAGGGTCGGATCGCGCCAGCCCGCCAGCAACCCGCCCGCGCCCAGCAGCACAAGCGCGGCGACGGGGGCCGGCGCCTGTCCGCTATCCAGCGCGAGCAGCGCCAGCAGCAGGCCGGCCACCCACCAGCCGGCAGCGGTCAGACGCCGGCTGGGGGCGTCGTGCAAGGGGCGCGACAGACTGGGCAGCGGCACGCCCGCCACCCCCACCCGGGCCAGCGACTGCATGGCGATGATGACCAGCAGTGCGGCCGCCGGCGTGACCCGGGCGGCGATGTCGGGCGCGGCGGACAGCGCCGCCAGCGTCCAGACCGCCGTTCCGGCCAGGGACAGGACTCCCAGCCAGCGCCACGGGCGCCAGCGCGACAGCAGCGCCACCGCGCCCGCCAGCACGACCAGCAGGGTGAACAGCGGGCGGGCATCGGGCGCCGCGCTCTCCACCAGTCCGGGCACGGCATAGCCGCCCAG
>CAYFTQ010000034.1:0-12208 GCA_964346035.1 uncultured Roseospira sp.
AGGTCTCGCTCAGCGCCCGCACGGTTTCGATGGTCTTGTCCAGAGACGGTCCGGATCCCACGATCAGCGCCGTTCCGTCGTGGGCCGGCTGGCTTACAAGCAAGGGCCGATCGTGCTCCAGCAGGTTGTCCGCAGTGCCCTCGTACATGCAGACCTCGTCGCGGAAAAACCCCGTGCCGGCGATCGCGCCTTGCCACTCGGCTTTCATCCGGCGAACGATGTCGCGATGAATGGGACTGTCCATGTGCGCATAAAGCGCGATGTTGTCGGGCAGGATATGCGTGAAATAGGACAGGTATTTCTGTGCCAGCCCGCAGGTGGTGGCGGGGGCCTGCATCGGCAGAAGGCGCAACTGGATGCCGCGCTGGTCACATGTCCGCAAGACGCCAGCCCAGTCCATGGCATGCAGGGATGCATTGAACAGATCGATATCCCGCACGATCAGCACCAGAACCAGAAGGTCCGGCAAGGCTTCCAGGGCCTTCAGAAGGGCCTCGGAGCTGCTCTGGTCGATCATCACCAGGGCCGGCGCATGCGTCAGGTCCGGAGACCGGGCCCACAACGCGCCCCGGTCCAGGGCCACCAGGTCCGGGGCGAGATGCTCGGCCCAGTATTCGGGATCGGCCGGCACGGACCGCAAAGTCTGCGTGACGAACATGCGTTCGGGTGCCTTCAGGAAGGCGTCCATGCGTTCCAGCGAGTAGGCCGGATCCGGCCCCCCCAGGACAGAGGCCCCGGCCTGGTCCCGGTAGATGGTGCCCTCTTGTGTTCTGGAGACCGTATAGGCGCACCGCCCTGCCTCCAGGAACGCCTTCATGGTGGGCGCCCGCTGCGACAGCAGCAGGACGTTTCGATTGTACGTCTCCGGGTCCGCCAGGGCGGGGGCCACGGCCTCGGCGCCGTCGATCATGGCTTATTGTCCATCCCTCGCATCAGGGGCGCCCCATGCGCCTGACAGGCAGGCAGCGGAGCACCGAGGCCGGCGCGCTGTCAAGCGCGGTGCCCGCTTTCAGGTCGGGCCGGCGCCACGTCGGGCCGACCCGGGTTACTCGAACGGCACATCGCCGGCGCCACGCACGCGGGCGGCCCGGGCACAGCCCAGGCGGCGGCCATCGGCATCGGCACACAGGGGAAAGTCGATCAGACGGATCGCCTCCACCGTCCGGCAGGGCCCCATGCTGGCGGGGAAGGTGGCCTCGGTCGGCCGCCCCGGGGTCACGGGCATGGCGAGCACGGACAGTTGGCGCAGCACCGCCCCCGATCGATCGAACAGCACCAGGCGCAGGCTGAAGGTGCCGATGACCACCGCCGATCGGTTGTCGATTCGCAGCGAAGCCCGGCACGGTCCACCGGCGCCGCCATCGTCCAGCCCGGTCAGGGTGACGATCAGGTCTCCGGGCGCCAGGGGGGCGGCTTCGGCGGCGACCGCCGTCCGCGCGCCCGAGGGGCCGGCCACCAGCGCCGGCCCTGCGGTCAGCACCGACGCCACCACAGCCGCCGCAGCCCATCCCGGCGCCGGAAAGGACCAGGGCGGCCGGGGTCGGCGCCGGCGTCCGCCGCCGCCGCCGTTCGTGCCCGCCGCCGTGCCGCGTGCTGTGACCGTCACGAACCGCGCGCTCCCGATGGCTGGGCCGGGCCGAGCCGGCCGTTGCGGGAAGGAGGGTCCCGACCACCCCGGCCTTGATCCGGACCGACGGAAGGGTTGAATGCCCCGTCCGCCGGTTGGTCGGCCGCCGCCCGGCGGCGCGCGCCAAGGATCCCTGGCGGGTCAGGATTGATGCCGACTGGTATAAGGGATTCCCGCGCCGTGCAAAAGGGATCACTCGGCCGGCGCGCGACGGACCGGGGATCAGTCCATCAGTGCGCGGGTGTGCGCGGCGATCATGGCTTCCTCGTTGGTGGGAATGACGAAGACGGCGGTGGCCGCCTCATCGGCGGACACCTCGGTCTCGCCGGCCGCATTGCGAGCCGAATCCAGCGCCACCCCCAGAAAGCCCAGACCCTCGCAGACGCGCGCGCGCAGGGCGGCCGCATTCTCGCCGATGCCGCCGGCGAAGACCAGCGCGTCCAGTCCGCCCAGCCCCGCAGTCAGCGCGCCGATCTCGCGCCGGACGCGGGCCTCGAAATAGGCGATGGCGGCGTCGGCCTCGGGGCTGGCGGCGGTTTCCAGCGCGCGCATGTCGTGGCTCAACCCGGACAGCCCCAGCAACCCGGAACGCTTGTACAGCAGATCCGTGATGGCCTTTGCGTCCATGCCCTTTTCCTGCATCAGCCACAGCACCACGCCGGGGTCAAGCTGGCCGCAGCGCGTGCCCATGGCCAGGCCGTCCAGGGCGGTGAAGCCCAGGGTGCATTCCTGGCTCCGGCCCGCCCGCATGGCGCACAGGCTGGCACCGTTGCCCAGGTGGGCGATGATCACCCGGCCGGCCAGGCGTTCGGGCGCCAGCCTGCCCAGCGTCTGCGCGACGAACTCATAGGACAGCCCGTGGAAGCCGTAGCGCCGCACGCCTTCGTCATAAAGCGTGCGGGGCAGCGCATAGGTGTCGTTGACCCACGGGTGGCCGCGATGAAAGGCGGTGTCGAAACAGGCTATCTGGCGCGCGTCGGGAAAGGCGGCCCGGGCGGCATCCACGCCGGCAAGGTTGTGTGGCTGATGCAGGGGCGCCAACGGACTGAGCGCGTGCAGCGTCCGCAGCGTTGCGTCATCCAGCGGCACGGGCCGGTCCAGGTCAGGGCCGCCATGCACGACCCGATGGCCGATGGCGGCGATCGACAGCGTGCCCAGATGCTCCGCCTTCCAGGTCAGGATAAGGTCCAGAGCCGCCTTGTGGTCGCGCGGTCCGGCACCGGCCGGCCAGCGCTCCTCGGCCAGCACGGCGCCGCCGGGCCGCTTCAGGGCGAAATGGGCGCCGCCGCCCAGGTTCTCCACCTGTCCGTGGGCGATTTCCGCCAGGGCCTCGCCGGCGCCCACGTGCCAGAGCGAAACCTTGAGGCTGGATGAGCCGGCGTTGAGGGTCAGGATATGGCGGTCATCGTCGGCCATGGGGTCAGTCCTCGCGCTCGCCGCCGTGGCCGTGGCCGTGGCCGCCGCCGGCGGCGCGGCTGGCGGCCTGCGCGAAGGTCTGCCAGAAGAATTTCTGCATCTGCTCCAGGTTGCCGATCTGATGCGGCAGCCAGGTCCGGAACAGGACCTCGGGGTCTGTCGCGGCCAGGTTGGCCTCCAGCCTTTCTTGCAGTTGCGCCATCAGCGCGCCTTGCATGGGCTGGACATCGGGAAGCCCGAGGAAGGTGCGGGCCTCCTCGGGCGTGCAGTCAACGTCGATATGGAGCTTCACGGAGCCGGTCTCCCAGACGGGGGCTTGGCTCACAACCTTAGCCAACCCGCCCCGGCGTTGTCCAACGTTGCGCGGTTGTGTATGGGTTCGCGCGGGCCGCTGCCGCAGTCTATTCCAACAGCGCCAGGGCCTCGGACTGGGCGCGCGCGGCGGCCGCCTGGGGCGAACTCGTTCCGCCCAGCACGCGCGCCACCATGCGTCCGACCACACCGTCGGCATAAACGCGCCCGGCGGCCGGGTTGGCATGGGAACCCGCGTCCTGACCAGAGGCCGCGAACGTCGAGGGAATGCGCAGCGCGCGCCCGAAGCGCCGTGTCGTGCCCCAGCCGAAGGCGCGGAACACGCCCAGCCGGTCGCGCATGAAGGCCTGGTCGCTCATGACGCCATCGACCACCGGCAGCATGCCGCCCGGCGCCATGTGCAGCCAGGCGATATAGGCGTCGCGGCGGAACAGGAACAGCGCCAGCGAGCGCGCTGCCAGTCGCTCGGCATCGTCGCCGGTACCGGTCAGGCCAAGGCCGCTGATCGAGCTGAAGGCCCCGGTGCCGACGCCGGCCGGGCCGTCCAGGCTGGCGACGGGCGCCGTGGCCTGGACCAGTCCCGCGTTGAACGGAGCGCCGGGAAGGTCGGGGAAGTTCAGGCCGGTCAGGGAATCCGCCGCCACGCTCGGAATCGCGAGATCATCCATAAGGAAGGTGGAATAGAACAGACACCCGGCCCAGCCCTGAAGGTAGTAGTCGCGCGCCCGCCATGTCAGCGGGCCGGGTCCGGCGTATCGGGCCAACTCGGCATAGGCCCGCAGGCCCTCCAGCATTTCCGGCGACTGCAACGCGGGCGCCCCGTCCGGACCGAACACGCTGGCACCATGGGCCCGTGCCACCATCATGAAGCACTGCTGGGTGTAGTAGTCCCCCGTATTGCCCAGGATGATTCCGCGCTGGTTGCGCGCCGGATCGTGCAGCACCCTTACGGCGCGGATCAGGTCGTCCATGCTTTCGGGTGGGCTCATGGACCATGTTTCCAGCCAGTCGCGCCGGGTCCAAAGGATCTGGGGCCAGCCGTGAAACGGAATGCCGGCCATGTGGCCGTCGGCTGTGCGCAGCGCCACCAGCGCCCCGACGGCGAAATTGTCCGGCCCCAGGGCGCGCATGACCTGATCCGCGTCACCGCCGATCAGGCCCTCGGCGTGCAGGGCCAACAGGCCGTCGGCGCCGGAGTTGACGACATGCGGCATGGGAACCCGGCTGTTCGGGTCGGCCGCCAGTCGCATGCGGGACAGCAGCGCCTGTTCGTTCACCGGCTCGAACACGGGAGGGGGCTGTCCCACCAGGACGGCGTGGACGTCCAGGAGATAGCGGATCACGGCCAGCCGGTCGGCGCCCGTCTCTGTGGTCCAGAGCCGCAGCCGCACGCCGCTGACCGTCGGGTCCGCCTCCACCCAGCGGGTCGGATCGTCATCCCAGGTCTGTGGCGCCGCCGCGCCGGACCCGGCGCCCAGGGCGGCCCCCAGCAGCCCAAGCCCGGCGCGGTGCAGCACCTGGCGTCGTGTCGGGGACGGCATCACTTGATCTCCATGTGGCGCGCCTCGCCCCAACGGTCGGCGGCTTCGGGATCGGCGGCCAGGGTCGCGGCCAGGGCCGCGAAATGACGGGCCAGCGAGTCGTCGGGGTCCGCCTCGGCCAGGGCCTCGAACGTCACCCGCGCGGCCGCCCAGTCCCGGCTCTCGCGCAGCGAGGCGCGGGCGGCGTTCCAGCGCGCGGCCCGCTCCACCTGATCAGGCGAGGCCACCAGGGCGGGGTCGCTTGCGGCGGCATGATCCGGATGGATGCCCACAAGCTCGTGGACGCGCAGCGGTTCCGTGACCCCCTTGGGTCGCACCAGGTCCACAAGGCGGGTCACGAACTGCGCGCCGACGTCCAGCACGACCGCCTCCGAGACCAGGACGGTTGTGCCATAGACCTTGTTCAGGCCCTCGATGCGCGCGGCCGTGTTCACGGTTGCGCCGATGGCGGAATAGTCCATGCGCGCCGACGAACCCACGTTGCCGACCACGGCCTGGCCCACATGCAGGCCGAAACGGGTGTGGAAGGGCGGATAGCCGTTGGCGACCAGGTCATGGTTGAACTCGCGCACGCGGCGCCGTGCCGCCAGTGCCGCCAGGCAGCCCTTGGCCACGGGGTCGGCGGTAAGGGTGGGGGCGTTCCACAGCGCCATGACGGCGTCGCCGATGAACTTGTCGATGGTGCCGCCATGGGCGGCGATGGCGGTGGTCATTTCCTCGAAGTACAGCGAGGTTCGCACCATCAGGTCTTCCGGCGGCGTGGACTCCGAGATGGTGGTGAAATCGGCGATGTCGGTGAACAGAACCGTCAGATTCCGGCGCTGCCCCCCCGGTTCGGCCGAGCCGCCGGCCGCCATGATCTCGCGCACCAGGTCGCGAGGCACGAACAGGCCGAAGGTGCGCAGCGATTCCTTCATGGTCCGCTGGGCGCCGGCCAGGTCATGCACCTCGCGAACGATGGTCTTGACCGTGACCTCGCCATCCAGGTCCAGGGCCCGGATGCGACCGGCATCCTCGGCCAGCACGCGAAGGGCGCGGGACACGCGCCGGGCCATCAGCCAGGCCAACGGCAGTCCCAGAAGCGCCACCGCGAGCGCGAACGCAAGACCATTGGAGATCAATCGGTCCACCGGCCCCGTGAAGTCGCTGAGCGGTGCCGCGATGGCGACCATCAAGTCGCGTTCCCCCGGCATGTCGATGTCGATGCGCCGCGCCAGCAGGGCGCCGCCCCCGCCCCCGCTTGCGTCTGCTTTCGCGCCCCTGGCCGGCAGCACATCGACGTCGCCCGCCGGCGCGGCGCTGTACAGGGCGCGCACGATGGCGCGATCATGCAATCCGTCCAGGCGCAGCGGGCGGCCGCGCTGGTACTCGGCGCCGGTGCGGATGCCATCGGGTCCCTTGAAGGCGATGACCTGATCGTCGCCATTGGCGACCAGCAGGCGCCCGTTGGGTGTCAGCGATTGCTGTTCCAGGAAATCGACGATCCCGCCCAGGGTCAGATCGATGCCGAAGACTCCGGGCACATCGCCGTCAAACGGTCGCGCCATGGTGAGTCCCGGGACGTTCAGGCTGGCGAAAGAGTAGATCCCGGTCATGATGCTGTCGTGGCTGCGGCGGGCCTCGCGATACCACGGGCGCTGGCGCGGATCATAGGCGGCGTCGCTGTCCACGCGCGAGCCCAGCAGAACCCGTCCCGAATCCAGGAAGGTCCAGATCTGAAGGCGCGCGTCGCCGTGACGGGGCAGGATCACCCGATGGATGAAGCGGGTCTCCGGCGGCGCGCCGTGGCCGAGCCGGATGGTGGCGGCCCGCAATGCCATGTCGCCGCTGTGCGCGCCGCGCGAGTCGTCCCGGCGTGCGTCGGGGACAGAGATGATCTGGTAGAAGCGTCCGTCCTCGAACCCCATGTAGGCGGAATACAGCGACGGATACGAGTCCAGGGCCTGCATGATGTACCAACCCATGGGGTGGATCAGCAGGTTCGGCGGTTGCGACATCTGGGGCTGCGAGGACGACAGTTCGGTCAGCACGGCGGCGGGCTGGAACAGGCCCTCGACCTGGTGGGCGACCTTGGCGGTGACCTCCCGCGACAGCGCCCGACCGGTCGATTCGGCGACCGCCCGGCCCTCCAGCGTGAAGAACGCGGTGATCGCCGCCACGACGGCCACCGTGATGGCCGCCATGATGGTGAACAGGTTCAGGACCAGCGGGACATAGACCGGACCCAGCCGGAACGCGGGGTCCACCGGCCGTCCCGGGCGCGGGCGCGGGACGGCGCGGGGCCGACCCGACCCGTCGGACCGCCGTCGCCACCGGCCGAAACCGTGAAACAGGGAAGCTGCCATGCCGGGATCAAGCCTCAAGGCACGGGGAGAAGGCCGATCGGGTCCGCCGCCACCGCCCCGTTGAATCGAACCAGTGGGATGATGCTAGACTGAATCTCTCACCATCGCGAGCGCCATCATCGGGTCGCGGCGGCAAGCAATGCGGGCCACCATGGTCTGACTATACCATTCGGCGCGCCGCGCGTTCCGCCTGCCACAGGGCATCGGCGGCCCGTTCGCCGCGCCGAGGCAGGTGCAGACCGATCAACAGGCTGATGCGCAGGGTCTCGCGGCCCCAGACCACGGGGTCGGTGGCCTGCCGTGCCAATGTCCGCGCCCGCGCCCACAGGGCATCGACCTGGCCGGTGAACGGCGTCAGCATGACCACGCCGGCGCCGCCGGGGGCACCGATGTCCTCGCCGTCGTGCCGCTCGGCCGCCAGCGCCGCTGCCATGTGATGATAGGCTGCCTCGGCCGCCGCCAGGCCGTGGCGGCCCCGCACTGCCTCGAAATTGGCCATGTAGAAGAACGCCACGGCCGGGGCGGGGTCGCCGGCCACCCAGCCGTCCAGGCGCTGGCCAAGGGTGCGCTCCAGGGCCCGCGCGCCCAGCAACGGCAGGTGATCGGCGCGCTCGCGGGGGTCGGGAAGGGTGTCGGCATCCAGACCGCGTGTTTCCATCTCGTGGCGCAGGCGATCGATTTCGCCGGACAAGCGCGACAGGGTCCGCCGGACCGCCGGCGTCATCTCGGCCGCCGGGATGCCATGGACGCTGACCCCGCCGGCCGCCGCCGCGCTGTCTGTGGTGAGGCGTTCATAGGCTCCGGCGGCGCGCGCATGGTCGGCGCGGCCGTGGGTGGAGGTGGCCTCCCGCTCACGCGCCAGGGCGTCCGACCAGTCCACCGAGACCGGAGTCGCGCCCATGGGGCCGTGCGTGATGTCGGCGTTCGGGTCCGCGTCGGGTCGGTCGGTGTCCGGCGCCGGGGGACCCGATAACCGGGCATCCGGGAACCGCTGTGGCGCGCCGTGCCGCTCTTGGCGAGCATCCCGTCGCGCATCGCGATGCCACACGACCGGGTGCGGCGGTCCAGCCCGCGAGATCTGATCGGTCATCACCGCCTCCCTTCTGGCTGGCGGGTGCCTCTGACCTGTCCTGTCCCGCTATCCTACCATGCTTTCGTTTCGTCGGCGCGCGAAAGAAGCGCTTGGCGCGGCGTCGGCGTCGGCGTCGGCGTCGCGCCCGGCCAAGGGCCCGGACGGGCTGGTCCGCCCGCCGCCCAAGCGAATGGTTCCCTTGCCGCCCTGCTTGGCCGCATACATGGCCGCATCGGCACGGCGCAACAGCGCCTCGGCGTCGGCATCCGAGTCCTCCAGCAGGGCCAGGCCGATGCTGCCGGAGATTCGGGCCGGATGGCCCGCCAGCGAATAGGGCGCCGAGATGGCCGCCAGGATGCGCCTGGCAATGTGCCGGGCGGTCTCTGGGGTGGCGACTCCGGGCAGGATGACCGTGAACTCGTCGCCGCCCAGCCGGGCCACCATGTCGCCCTCGCGGGCGGCCCGCTCGATGCGCCGGGCGGCTCCCTTCAACAGCAGGTCTCCGGCATCGTGGCCGAGGGTGTCGTTGACGGCCTTGAAGCCGTCCAGGTCGATGAACATCAACGCGACGCCACCGCCACCGCCATCGCGACCCGTGCCGGCGCCGTCGCCGGACCGGGACCCGGTCACCGTGCCGGCCAGGGTTTCCATGAACAGCGCGCGGTTGGCCAGCCCGGTCAGGGCGTCGTGATTGGCCTGATGGTGGATGCGCTCCTCGTCACGCTTGCGTTGGGTGATGTCGCTGACGACAAGCGCCACGGTCTCGGTCCCGGCCCCCTGGCACTCGGCGTCACCACGGACGGCCGAGGCGACGACCCGCAAGGCCACCTGCCGACCGTCGCTGCGCCGGTGCCAGAACTCTCCGGCCCACTTGCCGGTCTGCTGCGATACCGCCGTCATCATGGCGTCCCGGCGCGCCGGCGTGTCGAACAGCATGGGCAGAAGCGGCCGGCCCAGGGCCTCGGATTCGGCGTGCCCGGTGATACCCGTGAAGGCCGGGTTGACCATGCTGATAAGGCCATCGGTGCCGCACACCACGATGGCCTCGGCCGCCGTGTCGAACACGGTATAGGCGAGCCGCAGGCGGCCTTCGGCTTCCTTGCGTTGCGCGATGTCGCGGACCATCACGACAGCGCCCAGGCGACGGCCCTCGTCGGTCATGGGCGCGGCGGCGTACTCGGCCGCGACCGGGCTGTCATCCAGCGCCAGCAGCGTGGTTTCGCCATGCGTCTCCTGTCCCCGACCGGCGATGATGGCCGCGACCGCCTCGGGCGGGGCGCCGGTTTCGCGCGTTCGCATGATGGAGTCGAGCGAGCGGCCACGCAGGCCGTCGGGACTGGCCCGCAGCAGGCGTTCGGCGACCGGGTTGGCGAAAATGACATGGCCGATGGCATTGAGCCCGACAATGCCCTCTCCGGCCGAGCGCAGAATGAGTTCGGTGTGGCGTCCAAGCTGGCGAACCTCGCGGGTCCGTTGCTCGACCATTTTTTCCAGGTCCGCCTTTTGGCGGCGGGCGGCCGCCTCGCGCTGGCGCCGTTCGGTGATGTCGCGAATGATCCCGGTGATGAGGACTCCATGGGCCGTGCGCAGGCGGCTGATGGCCAGCTCGATCGGCATGTCGGAGCCATCCTTGCGCCGGCCCTCCAGTTCGCGCGACCGGCCCAGAACGCGCCCGTCGCCGCCATCATCGCGCATGCGAGCCATGTGGGCGCCGTGGTCCCTGGCGAGGCGATCGGGCATCAGCATGGCGATGTCGCGCCCCAACACCTCGGCGGCCGTGTAGCCGAACAGATCGCGGGCCGCCGGGTTGAAGGACTGGATCAGGCCCTGGTCGTCAGTGGTGATGACCGCTTCGGAGACACTGTCCAGGATGCCCTGGAGTCGCTGTTCGCGATCGCGCAGGGCCTGCGCGGCGCGCTTGCGTTCGGTGATGTCGCGCGCCTCCAGCATCATGGTGCCGCCCGGGCCGGTGCCCAACGCGACCACGCGCGCCTCCACATCCACGGCCTGGCCGTGGCAGGTCAGCAGGCGTATCGGCAGCAGATCGGTTTCGCGGGTCAGGGCCTCCAGCCCCAGGTCCAGGATGCCGGTATAGTCCGGGTGCAGCAGATCGGACAGCGGCCGGCCCCTCAGCGCGCCGGCCCGCGCCACGCCCAGCAGGTCGCGCCCGGCGCCGTTGATATACGTGATATATCCATCCCGCAGCAGGCAGAGCAGGGACAGCGAACGGTCCACGAGTTGGCGGAAGCGGGCCTCGCTGGCCAGCAATCCCTCGACCGCCCGCGTTCGTTCAGTGACGTCGCGTCCGTGCAGCGCAATCCACCCGGTGCCCGAGGGGCTCTCCAGCGCGCGCGCCAGCAGATGCACCTCGCGCCGCTCGCCGCGAGCCGTCACCAGCATGAGCGGCACGCCGTCCGGGTCCTCGGTCAGCGCGTCCAGGCCGTCCGTCACCAGCATTGCATAGTCGTGGTGTACGACGTCTGCGAACGGCCGGTCCAGGATGGCCGCGCGCGTTTCGACCTGAAGCAGGCGCAAGCCGGCCTGATTGATATCCATGATCCTGCCGTGCCGGCACAGGCACAGCAGGTCTGGCAGCATGGCCCCCAGATCGCCCGCGAGTGAGGACAACGTCACCGCTTCGCCAACAGCATCCGCCATGTCCGGAATTGACTTTCTTCTGCCCGCCGCGCGCCCATCGCCGGCGCCCCCCGTCGCGATGGTAACGCCAAAGCACACTGTTTTTAAGGAAATTTGCATATTGGTATCGCGCGACATTTTCCGGGCGCGCCAGCCGCGCTGGACACGGTCCCGGCCGTTCGCTAGATCTCGGCGGCGCCCGCCACCACGGCCCCCACGTCCCGCAACCAAGGACCCCGCCCCGTGACAGACCAGGACCGCCGCCGGCTTTCCGGCAAGGACATCGCGCCAGAGGATCGCCTGATCCTGGCCCTGGACCTGCCCGGCGCCGACGAAGCGAAGCGGCTGGTCGAACGCCTCGGCGACAGCGTCACGTTCTACAAGCTGGGCCTGGAACTGTTCATGGCCGGCGGCTATTTCGGGCTGGTGGACTGGCTGGCCGCGCGCGGCAAGAAGGTCTTCGTGGACCTGAAGTTCTTCGACGTCCCCCAGACCGTCGGCTCCGCCGTACGACGGTTGCGCGATCGTCCGGTCGAATTCGCAACCGTCCACGGCAACCAGTCGATCCTTCAGGCCGCCGTTGATAACAGGGGAGACATGCGCATTCTGGCGGTCACCGTGCTGACCAGCCTGGACCAGACGGACGTCGAGGACCTGGGTTTTTCCGTCGATGTCGGCCAACTGGTGCTGTCACGCGCCCGCCGCGCGCTTGAGATAGGCTGCGACGGCGTTGTCTCCTCCGGCCTGGAGGCCCCCGCCCTGCGCGACGCGCTGGGGCCGCGCCTGCTGGTGGTCGTTCCCGGCATCCGGCCGGTGATCAACAAGCCGGCCGATGATCAGAAGCGCACCGTTGATGTGGAAGAGGCGTTCCTGAACGGCGCCGACCATATCGTCATCGGACGCCCGATCCACGCCGCCCCCGACCCCGGGGCGGCCGCCGATGCGGTCCAGGACCGCATCCGGGCGCTGTTCGGGGGTTAGGCCCGCGCGCGCACCCATGCTAGCCTTGGCGTGTTCGCGCCGCCAGGAACCCCGCACAGCATGACCGAAAACCACGACACGCCCGCCGCCGACGCCACCCGCCCCGACCGCCTGTTCCTGGTCGATGGCTCGGGCTACATCTTCCGCGCCTATCACAGCCTGCCGCCCATGACGCGGCCGGACGGCACACCCGTCAATGCCGTCTACGGCTTCACCACCATGTTGATGAAGCTGCTGGCCGACATGGATGCCGAGCATGTGGCGGTGATCTTCGACA
>CAYFTQ010000035.1:0-12059 GCA_964346035.1 uncultured Roseospira sp.
GCCTCGACGCCGGCGCGCCAGCCGCGGCGGCGGCGCTCGCAGGCGGCGTGGGCGACACGGGCCTGGAAATACTGGTCAAGCGCGCGCACGACCGCCTGGGACAATTTGGCGCGGTAGGCGCGCTGGCGCAACAGTTTCTCGTCGGTGCGGTTGGACAGATAGCCCATCTCAAGCAACACCGAGGGCACGTCCGGCGCCTTCAGCACCGCGAAACCGGCATAGCGCCGACTGTTGTTGAGGGTGCGCACGTCGCGCGGCAGTTCGTTCAGCAGCGTGTTGGCGTACAGGACCGAATTGTTCATCGTCTCGCGCTGTGCCAGATCGATCAGGATGTTGGTGACATCCGCCGATTCCGCCGTGAAGTCCATGCCCAGGATGATGTCGGCCTTGTTCTCGCGTTCCGCCAGAGCGCCGGCCTCGGCGTCGGAGGCCCGCTCGGAAAGCGTATAGACTGAAAGGCCGCGCACCCCGGGATTGCCAATGGCGTCGGCGTGCAGAGACAGGAACAGGTCGGCGTTGGCCTGGCGGGCGCGCCGGACGCGGTCCCGCAGGCGCACCGAGACATCCCGCTCGCGCGTCATGAAGACGCGATAGCGGCCCGAGCCCACCAGTGCCTTGCGCAGCTCGTGGGCCATGGCCAGGGTGATGTCCTTTTCATAGATGCCGCCGACGCTGATGGCGCCGGGATCACGGCCCCCGTGGCCGGGATCAAGCGCGATCACCGGCTTGTGGGGGGTGGGTGGCTTGCGCGCCGGCACGGGTGCGAAGGCGGCCGGCGTGACCGCCGAGTCGGGGGCGGCCGGCGGCGCCGGAGGCGGCATGGTGCGGGTGGCGACGACCGGGCGCGCGTCATCGTTCCGCGACGGCCGCGCCAGCGGGGTCGGCGCGGCCCCTGGCACCGGCAGGGCGGCGGTCCGGACCAGCCCCTGGGACGCCTGGCCGATGGCCTGCTCGATGCCGGCGCCGGCCCGGAAGGCCCGTGCCCCGGTCCTGGCGATATCGACCACCAGGCGCCAGGAATGGCCATCCCGTGGCGACAGCGCGAAGGCCTCCCTGACCGCAACCGGGCCGCTCAGGTCCAGCACGATGCGGGTCAGGCCGCCGTCAAGCAGGCCGTGGCGGATACCGGCCACGTGACCCGTCGGCGCTGGCAGGGCGCCGGCCGGCACGAGCCAGTCCGACTCCAGCAGATCAACCACCAGGCGAGCCGGATCGGTCATGGTGAAGACGCGCCACGCCGGCGCCTCTGTCAGATCAAGGACAACGCGGGTCTTGCTGGTATGTTGGCCCAGGCGCATGCCGGTGGCGCCGTTGGCCGCCCAGGACGAGGCCGCGCCCGGCGGCCCCCCCAGCACCGCGCAGGCCCCCGCACAGACGCCAGCGCGCACCAGCCCCCGGCGCGTCACGTCTGGCAGGCGCAAGGACACCCGGCCGCGCGCGCGCTGCCCGGGGGTGCCGTTCGTGTGTTGTTGCCATCGCGCGGTCATGCCTGCCGACTCCGGAGTCACGCGCCCACAAGACCCTTATCTTCGACCAACATATACGCTGTGCCGCGCAACCCCGCAAGAACAAATGAAAAGTGGCCGAATGGGGGCGTGGCCGACGCGCCAAGGCGTCCATCTCACCCCGGTTGAGTTTGGCCGATCCGGGTAAACAATGGGTCAAGAGGACCTTGGGCGCCCCGGCTGTCCAGGCCGGAGACGGCTGGCCCGCAGGACATGTTCGACCTGTTGGGCGTTGGTTTCAAATCCGAAGTGGACGGCCGCCATCCGCGGTTGCCTGCCCCCTTGCTCCGGCCGCGCCGGGGTGCTTCCCTGGGGACTGTCCTTGCCCCGCCCCGCATCGCCCCAGCCAGAAGAGAGCCAGACCCGTGAAGCCGGCCAACTCCGTTTTGTCATCCTATGGCACCACCATCTTCGCCGTCATGAGCCAGCTCGCCAACGAGCACGGCGCGGTCAACCTGGGTCAGGGCTTTCCGGAGGGCCTGGAGCCGCCCGACGTGCTGCGCGCCGCCGCCGAGGCGGCCGAGGCCGGCCCGCACCAGTATCCCTCGCTGTACGGCATCGCACCCCTGCGCGAGGCCATCGCCGCGCACGACCGCCATTTCTATGCCCTGGAGGTCGATCCCGAACGCGAGGTCATGGTGACCTCCGGCGCCACAGAGGCGTTGGCGGATTGCCTGTTCGGCCTGATCGAGCCGGGCGACGAGGTGGTCCTGATCGAGCCGCTCTACGACAGCTACATCCCGATCATTCGGCGCGCCGGCGGCATTCCGCGCACCGTACGCATGCAGCCACCGGACTGGAGCCTGCCGCGCCAGGCGCTGACCGAGGCCTTTTCCGAACGGACCAAGCTGATCATCGTCAACTCGCCCATGAACCCGTCGGGCAAGGTATTCGACGCCGACGACCTGGCTTTCATCGCCGGCCTGGTGGAGCGCCACGACGTCTATGCCATCTGCGACGAAGTCTATGAACACATCGTCTTCGACGACCGCCCCCATATCCCGCTGATGACCCTGCCGGGCATGCGCGAGCGCTGCGTTCGAATCGGCTCCGCCGGCAAGATTTTCTCGGTCACAAGCTGGAAGGTCGGTTATATCGTGGCCGCGCCGGCCCTGCTGGCCCCGATCGCCAAAGCGCACCAGTTCATCACGTTCACCACGCCCACATGCCTGCAAACGGCGGTGGCTTTCGGCCTTGATCAGGGGCCGGAGCGGTTGCAGGCGCTGGCACGCGACATGCAAACGCGGCGCGACCGGCTGTCCGGGGGGTTGGCGCGCATCGGGTTCCAGGTCATGGACTGCGCCGGCGCCTATTTCCTGACCGCCGACGTGCGCGGCGTGGGCTTCGACGGCGACGACGAGGCCTTCTGCCACCACATCACGACCCAGGCCGGGGTGGCGGCGGTGCCATGCTCAGCCTTCTACCAGGACCGCGAGACGGCGCCCCGGCACTACGCCCGTTTCTGCTTCGCCAAGCTGGACAGCGCCATCGACGAGGCCCTGGCCCGCCTGGAGCGGCATTTCCGCGCCGGCCCCGCAGACGGTTAGCCCGTTGTTCTCACCACCACACCTTTTCACCACCACACCTTTTCACACCCAAACGGGGTCCGTGGCCCGCAGGGTCGGTCGGGATCAGGCGGCTGTGGCCGGGGCGGACGCGGGCCGGACCATGTCCTTTTCGGCCATCGCTTCCGCGACCTGGGCCGCCCGCGCTTCGGCCGGCAGGCCCCGACTGGCGCGCCACTGCCGCTCGTAGGCATCGAGCTTGCGATGGTCTTGCTTGAGCATCAATTCGCGCAGGCCGATCAGCTCGACGGCGTTGAAGTTCTCGCAGATGACCGCCGAAATGCTCGAAGCGTCACCGAGATCGAGAATGAAGGCTTCCAGGTCGCCTTCGTACTGCTCGATGATGCGATCACGGAAGACCGTGAACCACTCCGATCCCGGATAGGGTGTGGCGAAGTGCGGCTTGACGATCATTCCCAGCTTGTCCCAGGCCGCCATGTTCATGCGCAACGACTCGAAGTCGTCGTTCGGGAAGCCGATGATCTGGTTCGGAATTGGCCGTATGCCGGCGTCAAGTGTCCAATAGAAACTGCGGATGTTGGTCTTGACGGAGGCGCCCTTGCCGATGGTTTTCAGGACATGGGGGGCGAACGTCTCGTAGCCGTAGACCAGATGCGAGCACCCGGCCTGACGCATGGTCTTCAGGACATCGGGATTGCACAGCGTGGCATGGCTGGTGCCGGACCAGTGAACGCCCGTCCAGCTCTCTATCTCGCCATCGTCGTTATGGACGTACTGCGGCGCCAGTCCGTTTTCATGCAACAGCCGGCAGATGTCGTTCATCCATGTGCGGCCGGAATACTGATCCATGGTCATCAGGTTCTCGTCCAGGAACCCGATAAAATCCACGCCATACTTGTCGTGGACGTGCTTGATCATGTTCACGATGTATTCCGGGCTGTGATAGCGGATGGTCCGCGAATTCTTGCCCGGGACGTCAAAGGCCACCTGGGTTTCGCCCTTGTCGTCCGTTTCATAGCGCATGTCGCCGGCGATGCCCAGATGGAAGCAGTACCGGCAGACCAGCGAACAGCCGTAGCTGGCGTTGATGTCCAGGCGACGCCGCGACAGCATGCCCTCCTCGGAGAACAACGAGGCGCTGTTGGGGAAATAGACTTCCTCAAGCGGGAACAGGTCCCAGGCCGGATAGGGCAGCACATCCAGATCCGGGATCAACTCGCGCGCCGGCGCCATGCGCAGGCGACCGGACTCGTCGCGCGCAATGGTGCCGCGGATGTTGGCCCAATCGCTTCGCCCGGCGTCCACGAAGGACAGGATCTCTGGAAAGGTCAGGAAGGCCTCGCCCACCACGCCGACGTCAACGCCGGGCAGGAAGCTCATCATCTCGCGCGGCAGCGAGGTCAGAACCCCGCCACCCAGCACGATGATGCTGTTCGGGCACAGCTTGTCGGCCAGGCGGACGACCTTGCGGATGGATCCATAGGCCGTGGTGATGCCGCCCAGCGCAACGACATCCCAATCGTCTGCGCACAGGATCTGTTCAAGAATATCGTCGCCCTTGCGCCAGGCGTTCTCGTCATAGACCTGAACCATGTGCCCGTCGTTCATGGCGATGCTCGCCAGGAGCGCAATGCCGTAAGGGACGTGACGCGGAACGTCTTCCTCGCGGACGACGGGATTGATGAACAGAACCTTGGCCATGGATTCACCTGAACTGTGACAGGAACTCCGAAAGGGGAACCGTTGTTACGGAATCCCCAAAAAGAATGCCACCTTCCGTGCAGTTGTACGTTGCGCAGTCTGCGTCGGCGGCCATTTCCAGGAAAACTTCCCGATACCACATATAGGCCGGATCCGTATAGAACAAGGCGTCCAGGTGAGGATTGTGGATGGGAATGAAGACCTCGTCCAGGCGGTCCTCTCCCACCAGTTCCACGATTTTATCATAATATTGTGTGTTCAGGTAGGGCGTGTCCCGGTAGTAGCCCAGGTCCATGCCCACCACGGCAACATGGTCCAGCCCAAGAACCGCGTGGGCGATCAGCCAGGCCGCCGTTCCGACGTTGCCCCCGGCGTTCAGGGCCGGCAGGCCATTGGACAGGCTGAGGGCGCGCGTCAGGCTGTCCGGGTCGTCCGGGTCGTCATACAATGGGTTCCACCAGTACGGCCGCATGCCGACCTGGTGGACGCGCCGAACAACCGCCTCGGACGCGGAACTGCACACGGCGATCCTCATGCCGCGCCCGTGGCGCTCCATCAGGTCAAGCATCTCGGCGTTGGTCTCAAGCTCGCGCGCGAATGTGTCGTCCATGTCCTGGCGACGGAAATAGTCGTCCTCGCGCAAGTGCTGGTCGGCCAGCCCGGGAACGCCGAACCAACGCACCACCCTGTCCGGGTGCGGGTCCAGGGTCACGGTCAGATGGGGCACCACGCCCGCCCGCAGGCAGTACGCCAAGGCGCTTTCCGTGGCGATCAAGGTCCCCGTGTATCCGCTGTCCAGGATGGCCCGGATCGGATCACGCTTCTTGATGCTGGGGCCGGCGGCGATGACGATGGCACTGTTGCCCGGCGCCAGTTGCGCCCCGCGCAGGGCCTTGATGCTTTCGCCCTCGGCGATCAGGGGCGCATTGCGGCGCGCGTTCGCCAGTCCGGTTTCACCGATACGGGCGAACGTGGCCTCGCCCAACCGATCGACAAAAGCCCGCCCGAGCGAGCCAGCCTCCGCACCGGTCATTCGCCGGCGTCCGCGTCCCACACGACCTTGCGCTTGGCTACATAGACCATGCTGCCGCCGATGTGCTTGAGGGCCTCGCTCTCGAAACGCTCTTCCAGCGACTGGCTGGCCTTGTCGGCCGCCTTGACTTCTTCGCGGGGCCGGAAATTGCCTTTCAGAAGTTCGTTCATGCCTTCGTTCCCTTCATTCGGACTGAAGCGGATCAAGCAGAGCCGCCGGTCTCGTGACGCTGCCTCATTATCATCTCGACAATCCGGAAGTCCAGTTCGGTATCGATGTCGAACGAGCGGTCTTCGGGCATTTCGTAAAGGCGGGTGTGCGGATAAAAGACACGTGGATCGGAAACGAACAGGTCGCGCCGCCAGACATAAATCGAGGCGTTCATGTCGAAACAGGCCGGGCTGTCCTGGCGGCGGTGGATGATGTGATCCTGCGGCTTGCTCAGACGGGCCAACCCGTCGGCCCCACATTCCACCAGGTTGAAATAGGGCGAGCGCCGGGCCGGCGCGCCGGTGATTACGCTATCGGCGCCGCTGTCCTCCAGCAGCGCGATGGCGCCGGTCACGTCCTCGGGCCGGCGCAAGGGCGAGGTCGGGTCCAGTTCGGCCACCAGATCGAAGTGAACGCCAAGGCGTTCTTCCACCGACTGGATGCAATGGCGAATGGCCGGCAACTTGGGGGCAGTGTCGGTGGCCAGGTCGGGCGGCCGCTCGACCAGGATGTCCGCGCCGGCTGCCCGGGCGGCGTCCAGGATCGATTCGCTGTCGCTGGTGACGGCCACGCAGTCGAAAACGCCGGCGGCGTGGGCCTGCTCTATACTATGGGCGATCAGGGGCCGGCCCAGCAGCGGACGCAGGTTCTTGCCCTTGACGCCACGCGAGCCGCCGCGCGCGCCAATGGTGCAGAGTTTTTTCATTCGTCATCTCTTATCGTCGTTACGCAACACAACAGACTTTTCATTTTTCGTTCCTGATTCATTATTGCCCAAAACAATACAAGACATCGAATGAAATGGGCTTCGGAGCTCAGGGGATGAATCGCATGAAAGGCTTGTCCCCCTGGGTCCGGGGACCCGATGCCGTGGGTGGGGTGCGCAGCGACCGTCGCTCCCCCCACCGCCGGCGCCATCCGGAGGCAGGGGGATAAGCCGGTCGCATGATAGCCGGCGTTGGTGGGAAAGCAAGGATCAGGACCCATCCGAGCGACCCATAACCGGGGCCAAAAAACCCGGTGAGATGGTCGGGAGCCCCCTCTTCAGCCAAGGACGTGAAGCGGGCCGGATGGCCGTGAATAGTCGGCCACCGCGACTGAACCGCCCCGGTCTTGCTCATGGCTCCATCCTCTCAAACTCAGGAGCCTCCGGCATGTGTGGACGGCCCTGAGGTTTCAAGGTCGAAACAGCGAAAGAGCGGCGCCGGTTGGAATGCGGTCATGTGTCCGGTCTGTTGACGCGGCGCAAGACCGCTGGCCCAGATGGAATCCGCGAACGAAGCCCAAACAAACCCGGGGCGGGTCACTACCTCGACCCCGTGCCAAACGGGAGAGCAGCCACAAGCCGATTACGCCATGTACAAGGCCCTTGGCCCGATGGCTCAGCAAACGTAGCGGCTGGTATGGTCCATCCATGGGGCGACCTTGCAGCGCCGGGGACCGGGTTGTCGCGCCCGGCCGGCCCGCAACGGCTGGCAGGGGGCCAGCGAGGCCGCAGACGCCTTCCTGTCGGAGCACGGGCCACGGGGGCTGGGGCCGCGACAAACGCTGCACCACAGCCGCACGCCGGCCTTCCTGGTCAAGCCCTGAGCCCCGATCAGCGGGCGGAACTCGGCAGGAATCCGGAATCGCGCCCCCGCTTTTCGATCAGCGCCCGCAAGCCCTCGGGCGACAGGCGGTTGGGCATGCCGATTTCCGCCTCGCCCCAGGCGGTCTGGTCGGTGGCCCGCCAGGGATCCGTGAACAGGAACGGATAGGCCCGGCATAACGCGTCCGGGTCGTAGACCTTCATGTGCGTAGCGTGCGTTTCCGGAAACAGGCGCCAGGAGAAGCTGGATTCGAACACGGCCCGGTCCGCAGCCCGCATGGGGCCGGCAAACGAGACCTTGACGCCGCAACTGGCGGCATAAGGAACGTGCGAGCCGGAGCCGGACGTGGTCAGGAACTCGATACTCTGGAAGATGGTCTTCAGGCGTATCAGGGCGTCGGCGACGCCGTGATCGACGCCCAGCAGAACCTCGAAGCCATGGGCCTCGAACGCGGGGCTCCAGACGCCGCGCCAGTGGTCCCCCGGCGCGACCAAGATCAGAACACGGGAAAAGTGTGGCGCGATGCCCTTGATATAGGCGGCATACCGGTCCTCGATCGCTGTCTGTTCCGGCCCCGGGGCAAGGCCGTGGGGCGGCATGACCAGCAGGCTTCCGGGCTCGCGCGTGGCGCCTGTCTCCGGCAGATAGCAGAACGGCAGCCCGACCACATCGACGTGGGTATAGCCATGGCACGTCAGCACCTCCGCCTCGTCGGCACGGGCTACCCATTGCGCCGCTGTTCGCTTCTCGGCCTCGATGCGGGCGATGGCGTCCGGACCGACGCCCTGGCCCATCACCTTGTGCTTGGCGATCAGCATGGGCTGATCCGCGAACGCCGAGGGCAGCCAGCCATGCTCCCAGTAGGCCGGAATGACGGGCGGCTCGGGTAGGTCGCAGTATTTTTGAACGATCACATCCGCACTGTAGGCGTGCGAGACAGAACCGCGCCGGGCATTGGCCCGCGTCAGGCGCATCTTCTCGGCCGGCGGGCGGATCCGGTCCGCGAACAGCGCACCGGTCTGCGACCCGTCCAAAAGGGCCTCGGCCGGGCGCACAGCGCGCTCCTCCGATACCCCGGCAAGCCGGACATCGGCATCGTCCACGCTGCCAAGGACCGCCACGAAACGCGGCACATGAAACAAGGGGCCGCGTGCCAGCAGATCGCCGTCGTCGGTCTGGATGGCCAGCAGCGGCACCCACTGCCGCTGGCAGGCCAGTGTCAGGTCGGCGAAGGCGGGATCGTCGGGCCGCAGCAGCGCCACCACCAGCAGCGGGTCGGCGTCCGGCCCCAACGACTCCGCCGGGCCGGCTTCTCTGGTCAACCGGGCCAGGGTCTGGTCGCGCAGGGCGGTGAACGTCTCGCGCCGCAGATACGGCAGCAGCGCCGGGTCCCCGCCATAGGTAGCCAACGCCGCCAGCGCCGCTTGCCGTCCGCGCAGACCGGGCAGCGGCAACCGGCCCAGCCCGGCCAGCGGGCGCGCCAGAGCCGGCGGAACGAACCGCAGACGGCCCAGGGCCTTCAGGTGCTTGGCCGTCATGGCCCCCAGCCGGGCCGTTTCGCCCAGCGCCGGGATGCGCGCGCCATAGTAAATCTGGCCGGCCCGAATCAGGCTCCGCCAAGCGTCTGCGCGCGGCCTGTCCAGCCCCAGCGCGCCACGCTCCAGCCAGCCCACCCGCACATGTTCCGCCAGGGCGTCGGCCAGGGGGTCGAGCCGTCCGCGATCCGGGTCCGCCGGCGTCAGCATCAGAACCAGGCGCTGGCGCAGAGTTTCGCGCTGGCGAACAAACAGACTGTCCAGGAAGGCGGCGGTTTCGGTCATGCGGCAGCCGTTGGGAACGTGGACCGACGAAACGAAGGACGGAACGGGCCGCCTGGATAGGTCAGTTCACGGCCCTGGACAAGGGGGTTTCTCGTCCTCCCGGCGGCCTCCGTCCATGGCCCGGGGGCCGAGGGCGGGACGATCCGCTGCCACCGCGACAAGCCGGACGACCGCCACCGCAAGGCGATGATGTGCGGCCGCGCGGAGATCGAGGCCGACCGCGCAGCCGAAACCCATACACCCGGACTTGCCGCCGGCCGCCAGGGCGTTATAGTCGCCCCCATGAGAATCCTGATTGTCGAGGATGATGCCGAGGCCGCCGCCTACCTTGCCAAGGGGCTGCGGGAAAGCGGCTATGTGGTGGACCATGCCGACAACGGCATGGATGGCCTGTACATGGCCACCAACGAAACCTATGACGCCATCGTGCTGGACCGCATGCTGCCGCGCCTGGACGGCCTGGCGGTGGTGGAGACCCTGCGCAAGGCGGGCCAGCAGACGCCGGTCCTGATCCTGTCCGCACTGGGCGAGGTGGACGCCCGCGTCCAGGGCCTGCGCGCCGGCGGCGACGACTATCTGGCCAAACCCTATGCCTTCTCGGAGTTGCTGGCCCGCCTGGAAGCCCTGTTGCGCCGGGGCGAGGGGCCATCACAGCAGACCCGGCTTCAGGTCGGTGATCTGGAAATGGACCTGCTGGCACGGCTGGTGACGCGCGGCGGCAAGGCCATCACCCTGCAGCCGCGCGAATTCCGGTTGCTGGAATACCTGATGCGCCATGCCGGGCAGGTGGTCACGCGAACCATGCTGCTGGAAAACGTCTGGGACTACCACTTTGATCCGCAGACCAACGTCATCGACGTTCACGTCAGCCGCCTGCGCCAGAAGATTGACAAGGACTTCGACAAGGTCCTGATCCATACCGTTCGGGGCGCGGGCTATTGCCTGCGGGAGTCCGATTAAGGCGGCAGTGCCAACCGCGCGCCTGTTCCGCACCACGGTCTTTCGCGTGGCGCTGATCGCGTCGGTCGTGTTCGCCCTGCTGTCCATCGTGGTGCTGGGGCTGGTGTACTGGACCACGGCGGCCCTCATAGACCGTCAGACCGTGACCGCCATCAATACGGAAATGGCCGGCCTCAAGGACGTCTACCAGCGTGGTGGTGCGGCGGCGCTGCACACGGCCATCGAGGGCCGCGTCTCCGGCTATCAGGGCTATCACCACATTTACCTTCTGGCTCCGCAGGAAGGCGACGGCCCGCCCCTGGTGGGCAACCTGCGCCAGTGGCCGGACGTGAAGCCCGACCGCAACGGCTGGATGCGCTTCACGATCGAAAGCGAGGTCGAACGCCAGCGCCGTCTGTGGCCGGCACAGGCCCGCTATGTACTGCTGTCGGACGGACTGCGCCTGCTGGTCGGACGCGACATGACCGAGCGCACCGGCTTTGCCCGTATCATGGAACAGTCCCTGGCTTTCGCCCTGGGGGCGGCGATGCTGCTGGGCATCGTCGCCGGTGTGGTGATGAGCCGCAACCTGCTGCGCCGCATCGACGCCGTCAACCGCACCGCCCAGACCATCCTGGAGGGCGACCTGTCCGGACGCGTGCCGGTCTCCGGCGGTGGCGACGAGTTCGATCGCCTGGCCCTGAACCTGAACAGCATGCTGGATCGCATCCAGAAGCTGATCTCGGCCATGCGCGAGGTCACCGACAACATCGCCCACGACCTGCGCAGCCCGCTCAACCGGCTGCGTTCACGCCTGGAGATCACGCTGGTCGGCAAGCCCGACATCGACGAGTATCGGGCCTCGCTGGAGGGCGCGCTTGAGGATACGGATGCCATCCTTCACACCTTCAACGCGCTGCTGTCCATCGCCCGTATCGAGGGGCGCAACGCCGTCGAGTCGTTCGAGCCCATCGATCTGGCCGCGTTGGCCGCCGACACCGCCGAGCTGTATGAACCGGTCGCCGAGGAAAAGGGCCAGACCCTGACCTTCACGCCGCCCCCGGCGTCTGCGGCGTCCGGTGGCGCGGCTGCGATCGTACGGGGCGACCGTCACCTGTTGTCGCAGGCCGCCGCCAATCTGGTGGACAACGCCATCAAGTATACGCCCGCGGGCGGTCGCATCGACGTTGCCGTTTCCGTCGCCGGAACCGGCGCCCGCCTGACCGTCGGCGACAGCGGCCCCGGCATCCCGCCGAAGTTCCGCGCCGCCGTGCTGGACCGCTTTTTCCGCCTGGAGCAGAGCCGACACACCGCCGGCACCGGCCTGGGGCTCAGCCTTGTCGCTGCCGTCGCCGACCTGCACGGGGCCAGGCTCGACCTGGGCGACAACGGCCCCGGCCTGCGTGTGGACATGACCATTCCGGAGCGCCCGCCCGCTTCCGCCACAGTCGCCGGCACGAGCGCGGTGCCGTCGCCGTCACCGGGCGACACCCCCATACCGGTCGCGCCCGCCACGGGGCTGCCTCCCGGTTCCTGAATACGGACGGGTGCGCCTCTGAACCAGACTTCCGCTCCCACGCCGCGCTCCCGGATTCCGCGCAACGCGTTCTTGAACCGATCATTTTCCGCTTTGGCCGTGCCCGCCGACCAGCCGGCCTCGATGCGGGCCTTCTCCAGCTCAAAGTCGCGTTGCAGGTTGAGCCAGAATTCCGGCGTGGTGCCGAAATACCGCGCCA
>CAYFTQ010000036.1:0-2872 GCA_964346035.1 uncultured Roseospira sp.
GTGTCGTGATCCACGCGATTGTGCAGGGTGACGGTGTAGGTATACGTGTACTCGTTGGGAGTCGCGGTCGGAACCCCGCCGTCCATGTCGATGGAGAAGACCTTGGTGGCGTCCGGTTCGGCGATATCGGTCACACCCAGCAGGGTGCCGCTGCCGTCATTGACGTAGAAAACGGCCTGGCCGTCGGAGGTCACGCCCGCGACAGCATCCCCGGTGGTGGCAGAGAAGGCCACGGCGCTGGTGGCAGAGCGATCGTCGCCGCCGAAGTCCACGGTGACGGTGCCGCTGGTCTGCACAACCTCGCCGGCGACATCCTGGAGGCCCCCGGCAAGGCCGTCGAAGTCGGCGCCGGCGGTGACGGTCAGACCGTCCTCGTCCACCGTGATGGCGCTCGGCTGCACGGTGATCTCGGGGCCGTCATCGGTCACCGTCACGGTCAGGGCGGGGCCTTCCACCACGGCAACGTTGTTGTCATGGCGCGCCTCGGCGTCGGCGAGGTTGACTTCCTCGGAGACGCCCCAGACACGCAGCACGTTGCCGGTGCTGTCGTCAACCGTCGGCGGAGCCTGAAGCGGGATGTCAGCGCCGACCGTCACGGCATCACTGCCGCCGACCGCCGCCATCGACAGAGCGGACCCGGTGATGACCAGGAACGGTCCCGTGGGCTCGCCCGTATCGCCGTCCAGGGCGGCATCCCCGCCCAGGGTGTTCTGCGTGCCGGTGCTGGCCAGCGCATAGGGGTAAGTGTCGGTAACGTAGAGTTCGCCCGGAACCTCGGTCCCGGTGAACCAGTCGGCGCTGGGCAACTCGACGATCAGGGTCTGGGTCTCGGACCCGTCAACGCCGTCCGGGAAGGTCGCGCTGACGGTGGCCGTAAAGGCCGTGCGCTCCAACACCGTGGCCTGACCGTCACCGTCACCGTCAACGGTCGGCGCGGCGATGCCCAGATCCCGGGCCGGATCGGCGACCGCGTCGACCACGAAGTCATAGGTGGCCGAGGAGCGCGAGATATTGTTCTCGTAGGTCGCTTCGGTGGCTGTCTCGCTCGGGACGTCATAGGTCCAGACCGTGGTGTTGAGGCTGAAGTCCTCGTCGTCGTGGGTCTCTCCCACCAGCATCAGGTCGCTCAGGTCAACCTGTTCCACGCGCGGGCCGTCTGCGCCCAACGGCACGAAGGCGCCGGTGCCGTCCTGGGTGCCAAGAACGAAGGTGAACGAGTCCCCCGTCTTGGTGATCTGGGCGACGATATCCCCGGACCCGGCCGACAGCGTCGCGGTTACCGGCAGGACTTCCGGCGCGCTCAGGGACATCAGATCGACGGTCCCTCCGGCGCCGTCCGGCAGCGTCATCGCGCTCGGCAGCGGAACACCACTGACGGTCATGTCGATCTGGTAGATGGTCTCGGAGCCGTCGTCGTCCGGCGTGCGCACGATGACCGCAGACCCATGCGCGGCATCGGTCGCGCCGGTCTGGTCGATCGGGGCGGCCCGGCCGTCCTCGAACACCTGCACGTTGAAGGCCGGCGTGGTGTCGCCCGGAACACCCGTGCCGCCGTCGGTCCAGGTTTCGGCAGCGTCGGTGGGATCCTCGTACTGCGCCGGGTCGGCCACGGCATCGACGGTCACGATGCCGGTTCCCGTTACGGTCTCGCTGGTCTCGCCCTCGGTCATGGTGCCGGTGACGACCAGATTGAGGTCGGTGTCGTCGTGCTCGGGTGGCACGGCGTAGATGTTGGTCAGGTTGCCGGTGGACACGGTGAACGGCGCGCCGTCCTGAGACACCAGGGTCTCGCTGCCGCTCTCCGGCACGCCGACATAGAACGACCAGCCGGTGCCACCCTGTGGGGTGACCGTGATCGGGGAATCAAGGGTGGTGCTGGTGCCGGGCTGTGGCGTGAACGTGATGACGACATTGGCATAGGTCGTGTCGGGCACGCCGCGATGGGCGTTCGCCGCCGAATCCTCGAACGCGGTCGTGTAGGAACCGACCACCCAGCCGTCATTGGAGCCGTCCGGCGGGGTGTTCGGATCGCCGGGGTCGCCCGGGTCCCGGGGGTCGAAGGGCGGCGTGAAGGGCGTGTCGGGGTCGTCCGGATTGCGCGGATCGGGCACGTCGGTGGTCACGGTGACGGTGATGGTGCCGCCCGGGTCGCCGGGGTCGGTTTCATCGCCGGAGTCGCTCTCGAAAGCGGTGCCGCCAAACCCATCAAGGCCGCCCTCGTCCTCGGCGTCGTCCAGGATCTCGTCCTCGAACGCGATGTCGAACAGGAAGTTCAGGTTGCCCAGAAGGTCCAGCGGGGTGAGGCTATCGCCAATGGCGCCGATCGCGAACAGGTTAAAGCCCGCGCCACCACCGCCGCCGGTGGGGTCGGGTGCGGCCGGCGCGGCCGGTGCGGCGGGGGCACCGGCGGCGGCGGCGAGGTTGGCGAGGTCAATGCCGGCGTTCTCGACCAGATAAGCCTGATCGACCTGGACGAACTGCTCGGGCACGGGCTCTTGCAGGGCCTCGGACCGGGTCTGCTCGGCCGACAGCGCGCTTTGGGGAATCTCCAGGGTCGGGGAGGGGATGCCCTCATCGGCCACAAAGACCAGATAGTCCTGCAAACGGATGGAGCCGCCATCGACGAACGACAGCACAAGGTCGGGGCCGTCCTGGGTGATGCCGCTGACGGCGGGGGCGCCGGCGGCAATGCGGTAGACGGTGGCGGGCTCGGCGGGCAGGGTCAGTTCGCCGGATGGCGGCACGCTGAGAACGATGGCATCGGTGGCGGCGGGGGCATCGGTGTCGGGGCTGGCATTGGCAGTGGCATTGGCATTGGCGGGGGGTGGCCCCGCCGCCGCCAGGAGGGGGGGGGCGGGGGCGGGCTTCGGCG
>CAYFTQ010000036.1:2882-10317 GCA_964346035.1 uncultured Roseospira sp.
AGTGGCATTGGCATTGGCATTGGCGGGCGCTGCGCCGGTCGCGTCAGGAGCGGGCGTGTCGGACGCGGCTTCGGCCGCCGGCGTGCCGCCCTCGGCGGCGCTGGTCTCACTGGCCGCAGGGGCCCCCATGTCCTCGGGTTCTCCGGGCAGACCGGGGACCTCCGGCAGGTCCGGCGTGATGGCCTGCGGCTGGCCATCACCGGCGGGCGGGGTTGCCTGCGCGAGTTGTGGATCCGTGGCGGCGGAGTCGGTGGCACCGGTGGAGTTGGTGTTGCCCGTGTTCGAGTCGACCATTGCCCTCTCCCTTGTTCTCGACGCCGACGCCACGCCCCTGCGATCCGTCGGTCCTGGAAAGCCCATGTCGGTCGGTTCCGACTCCGTGGAGACGGACAGACCTGGAACTGATCCCCTAGTATGCAGCTTGGGCAACAGTGGGCATCCCCAATATGGGGGAAATCGACGCGGGACCGGAACATACCCGTCGCGTTGGCGCTAGCAGCGCGATTTGGCGGGGTTCCACGATGCGGAATGGGGCGGCCCGGGGCGGGGCGATCTGCGCGGCGGGCTTGAAGACAAGGGGGCCGGCGGCGAGGATGGCGCCACGAACTGCAAGGGGCGGCGAGCATGACAGATGAGACGATCCTGGACCTGATCCGCGGTCAGTGTGCAGGTGCGCCGGCGGTCGGCGCGCCCGATCGCGCGTGGCTGACGTACCGAGACCTTGTTGCCCTGGCTGACGCAACCCTGGCCCGTGTCAATGCCATGGGCATGGGGCGCGGAGACAGGGTGGCCATCGTGCTGCCGAATGGTCCGGAGATGGCCACGGCCTTTGTCACCCTGGCCGCCTGCTGTGATACGGCGCCCCTGAACCCGGCCTATACCGAGGACGAGTTCTCGTTCTACATGAACGACCTGAAGGTTGGGCTGCTGGTGGTGCCTGCGGGCGACGAGGGACCGGCGGTGGCGGCAGCGCGCGGCAGGGGTATCGCGCTCGCGCGCCTCTCCACCCGGGACGATCAGCCCGCCGGCTGGTTTACCCTGACGCCCGAGCATGGCGCCGGACCCCGGTCCGGCGGCGCGGCTGTGCCCGGCCCGACGCGGCCCGATGACGGCGCGCTGGTCCTGCACACCTCGGGCACCACATCGCGACCCAAGATCGTGCCACTGCTTAATCGCAACCTGGTGGCCTCGATCCGGCACATCGGCCGGACCCTGGCCCTGAAGCCCGAGGACCGCTGCCTCAACATCATGCCGCTGTTTCACATCCACGGTCTGATCGCGGCGGTGGCGACGTCGCTGGCCCATGGCGCCTCGGTCTGGTGCGCACCCGGCTTCAATGCCCTGCAGGTGTTCCCGTGGCTGGAAGAGGCTCGGCCGACCTGGTACACCGCCGTTCCCACCATGCATCAGGCCATCCTGGCGCGCGCGCATCGCAACGCGGACAGCGTGGCGCGCGCGCGCCTGCGCCTGATCCGGTCGTCGTCGGCCTCGCTACCGCCGCAGGTCATGTCCGCGCTGGAGGAGACGTTCGGCTGCCCGGTGATCGAAAGCTATGGCATGACCGAGGCCACCCATCAGATGACCTCGAACCCGCTGCCGCCGGCGGCGCGCAAGCCCGGGTCGGTCGGACCGGCGGCCGGACCGGCGGTGCGGCTGGCCGAGGAGGGCGCGCCGATCCTGCTCGACGGCGAGGGGCCGGGCGAGGTGGTCGTCAGCGGCCCCAGTATCACGCCCGGCTATGAGGCCAACCCGGACGCCAACGTCAGGAGCTTCTTCGAGGCCGAGGGGCGGCGCTGGTTCCGCACCGGTGATCAGGGCACGCTGGACGCGGACGGCTATCTGCGCATTACCGGCCGCCTGAAGGAGATCATCAACCGGGGCGGCGAGAAGATCAGTCCGCTGGAGGTTGACGACGTCCTGATGGACCATCCGGCCGTTCAGCAGGTGGTGACGTTTGCCGTGCCGCATCCCAAGCTGGGCGAGGACGTGGCCGCAGCCGTCGTACTGCGATCCGGCGAGGCGGCCGATGAACAGGGGCTGCGGGCTTTTGCCGGCGAGCGTCTGGCAGGCTTCAAGGTGCCGCGCCGGGTGTTGGTCCTGGACCAGATCCCGAAGGGCGCCACCGGCAAGCTGCAACGCATCGGTCTGGCCGAAAAGCTGGGTCTGGGGCAGGGCGGGGGCCTTTCATGAGCGCGCGCATCTGCATTTATGGCGCCGGCGCCATCGGCGGCTTTCTGGGGGCGCGGCTGGTACGGGCGGGAGCGGCCGTCTCGCTGGTGGCGCGCGGACCGCATCTGGCGGCGATGCAGAGCCACGGGCTGACCCTGATCGAGGGCGAGACACGCCAGACCCTGCCTGTACGCGCCGCCGAGAACGCGGCCGACCTGGGCCAGCAGGACTACGTCATCATCACCCTGAAGGCACATGCCGTGCCCGGCATCGTCGATCGCCTGGCGCCGCTGCTCGCGCCGGAGACGACCGTCGTCATGGCGGTCAATGGGGTCCCCTGGTGGTATTTCTACAATCTGCCAGGGCCCCATGAGAACCAGCGTTTGCCGAGCGTCGATCCCGGCAACGCGCAGTGGGACGGACTCGGGCCGGAGCGTATCCTGGGGTGCGTCGTTCATCCGGCCGCCGAGGTGGTCGCGCCCGGCATCGTGCGCCACATCGAGGGCACGCGCTTTAGCCTGGGTGAGCCTTCGGGCGAGAAGAGCGAGCGGGCCGGACGGCTCTCCGGTCTGCTGGGTTCGGCCGGTCTGAAGGCACCGGTGCGTTCGGCCATCCGCGACGAGATCTGGATCAAGCTTTGGGGCAACCTGTCTTTCAACCCGCTCAGCGCCCTGACCGGGGCCACCCTGGATACGTTGTGCGATGACGCCGGAACCCGTTCCGTGGCGCGCGCCATGATGGTCGAGGCGCGGGTCATTGCCGAGGCGCTCGGGGTCCGCTTCCCGATAGACGTCGATCGCCGCATCCAGGGGGCCGCCGAGGTGGGAGCGCACCGGACCTCGATGCTTCAGGATCTGGATCATGGGCGGCCCATGGAAATCGACGCCCTGGTGACGGCGGTACGCGACATGGGTCGTCTGGTCGCGGTGCCTACACCCACGATCGATACCGTGCTGGCGCTGATTCGATTGCGTGCGCGGCTGGCCGGCTGCTACGCGCCGCCGACTTGATCGAGAGCCCCGAGCCAGCCTTTTTTCTTGACGGAGGACCCGCCAGATGTCTCGTTTTGGTCCCGGTTCGTGGATCACCGTCGGTGCCCTGCTGGGCTTGGCGGCCGTTGCCCTGGGGGCCTTCGCGGCCCACGCGCTGGAGGCCGCCGGCGATGATCGCGCCGTCGATCTGGTCAACACCGCCGCGCGCTACCAGGCCATCCATGCGTTGGCCCTCGTCGGCTGCGGACTGCTTGCGGGGCTGGCCGGGCCGGGCTCCGGGGCCGCACGCTGGGCCGGACGTGCCGCCGTCCTGTTCGTTCTCGGGACGCTGGCATTTTGCGGCGCGCTCTATGCTATCGGCCTGGCCGGGTGGCCGTTGGGCGGCGTGGCTCCGGTCGGCGGCACCGCCTTCATGGCCGGCTGGGCCTGCCTGGCGCGGGCCGGCTGGGGGATGACGGACGATCGGACCGGATGCGAAAAAAGCTGAGGAAGGATTTCACACCGGCTGTTGGTTTTTGCCTTCATTACCGCTAAAATCATGACACGTGCGCACGTTTGCCCGGTGTTGGTCCGGGTCCCGTGCGGGGCCAGGGGGCGCCCGCAGGCCACGTTCGGACACCGCGACGCGATCCATCCCGGGGTTGCGCGAAAACAGCAGGGCAAGGCATGTCCAAGACCATCCTGATCGTTGAAGATAACGAGTTGAACATGAAACTGTTCAACGACCTTCTGCAGGCCCACGGTTACAACACTTTGCAGACCAGCGACGGTCGCGAGGTCATGGGCATGGCCCGCGAACAAAAACCCGACCTGATCCTGATGGACATCCAGTTGCCCGAGGTCTCTGGCCTGGAGATCACCAAGATGCTGAAGGAAGACGACGAACTGAAAGCCATACCGGTCGTCGCCGTAACGGCTTTCGCCATGAAGGGCGACGAGGAAAAAATCCGCGAGGGTGGCTGCGAGGGCTACATCGCCAAACCCATCTCGGTGGCCAATTTCCTTCAGACCGTCGCCAAGTTCCTGGACTGATGCAAACGGTGGCGGCGCAGCCGTCCAGCCGCGTGTCATGAAAGCAACCATCCTTTTGTTGGCGCCGACCGAGGAGCACTCGGATATGGCGCGCCTGTTGCGCGCCGCCGACGCGGCCGTGACGATCGTGCCGATCGCGACCCTGCCGGACCTGGTTGCTGCTGCGGAACGCCATCCAGATGCCCGGCTTGTCTCGGTGGCATCTCCTGTCATTGTGCCGGCCGACATCCTCTCTGCCCTTGGCGGGCGGGCCTACAATCTGCATCCCGGTCCGCCGGACTACCCGGGGCTTTTCCCGGCAGTTTTCGCGCTTTATGACGGCGCGGCGTGGTTCGGGGTGACGATGCACGAGATGGCCCCCGAGGTCGATGCCGGACCCATCGTGGCCGCCAATCGGGTTCCGCTGCCCGCCGGTATGGACCGCGTGGGGCTGGAGGCGCTCAGCCGCCAGCTCTGCTGGCACCTTCTATCGGGGCTTGCGATGGCGCTGGTGGATACGGCGCGGCCGCTGCCACGGGTGGCTGAATCCTGGTGCGGCCCGGCGCGACGGCAGGCGGATTTCGATGCCCTGTGCCGGCTGCCGGCGGACGCGAGCGAGGCCGAGTTCCGCCGCCGCCTGCGTGCCGTTGGTGAGGGGCCGAACCACGCCTTGCGGCTGCCGGCGTTCGGGCGCTGGTTCCGGCTCGACCCCGATCGACCGGACGCGCCGGTGGTCAAGGGCGGCCGGGTCGTGGGCACGGTGTCGAACGTGCCGCCGATGCACCACCCGTGACCGGCGCTGGCCACCGGCCCTGGCGCCACGCCGCCGCCGGACACAAATCGACCCCGGACCCAGCCATGGCTTTTCCTGTTACGCCCGCCTATCCCGCGCGCCGCTCGCCCGTGCTGGCCGACGCCGCCGTTGCAGCCTCTCAACCGCTGGCCACCCGCGCCGGGCTGGCCATGCTGGAGCGGGGCGGAACCGCTGCTGACGCCGCGCTGGCGGCAGCCATCACGCTGACCCTGGTAGAGCCCACAGGCTGCGGCCTGGGTTCCGATGCCTTCGCCATTGTCTGGGATGGTCGCGACCTTCACGGCCTCAACGCCTCTGGGCGGGCGCCGGCGGGCTGGGTGCCGGAGCGTTTCACCGGCCTGGACGCCATGCCCCGGCTGGGGTGGCAGGCGGTGACCGTGCCCGGCGCCGTGGCCGGCTGGGTGGCGCTGTGGCGGCGCTTCGGCAGGCTGCCTTTCCGGGCGCTGTTCGAGCCGGCGGTCGATCTGGCGGAGCGCGGCTTTCTGGTTTCTCCCATGATCGCCGAGGGCTGGGCCCGTGGCGCCGAGACCCTGGCCGATCAGCCCGGATTCGCCGCCCACTTCCTGCCCGGCGGACGCGCGCCGCGTGCCGGCGAGCGGTTCACCAATCCCGATCTTGCCGCCAGCCTGCGCGCCATCGCCGAAAGCGAGGGCGAGGCTTTTTACAGCGGTGTCCTGGCGCAACGACTCGCCGCCGACGCCGCCCGTCACGGTGCCGTCCTGACCCTGGATGACTTGGCGGCCAACCGGCCGGACTGGGTCGGTACCGTCAGCCGGGCGTTCGACGGCGCCGCCCTGCACGAGATTCCTCCCAACGGGCAGGGCCTGGCGGCCTGCATGGCGCTGGGGCTGCTGGACCATACGCCGGTGCGGGATCATGGTCCCGATGACCCTCGCGCCTTGCATCTGATGATCGAGGCCATGAAGCTGGCCCTGCGTGACGCGGAGGCCTACATCGCCGATGCCGACCACATGTTCCCGGTGCGGGCGGCGGACCTGCTGGACGACGGATATCTTTCGGCGCGCGCGGCCCTGATCGACCCCGCCCGGGCCCAAGACTTCGGCGCCGGGGCGCCCCGGGACGGCGGCACGGTCTGCCTTGCCGCCGCCGATGACGCCGGCATGATGGTCTCGTTCATCCAGTCCAACTATGCCGGCTTCGGTGCCGGCGTCGTTGTGCCCGGAACGGGCATCCACCTTCAGAACCGCGGGGCCGGGTTCTCGCTGGTGCCCGGCCATCCGAACCGGGTGGGGCCCGGCAAGCGCCCCTTCCACACCATCATCCCCGGTTTCGTCATGCGCGGCGGCGCGCCGCTGATGGCCTTCGGCCTGATGGGCGGGCCGATGCAGGCGCAGGGGCATGTTCAGATGGTGTTGCGGACCCATCTCTGGGGACAGGACGTGCAGACGGCGGCCGACGCGCCGCGCTGGCGTGTTGACAGCGGGCTGGACGTTGCCTGCGAGGCCGCCTGGCCCGCCGGAACGCTGGCGGCATTGACGGCGCTGGGTCATCGGGTGCGGGTGGAGGGAACGGACGCGGCCTTCGGCTTCGGCGGCGCGCAACTGATCCGGCGCCTGGACGGCGGCGGCTATGTGGCCGGCTCGGACCCGCGCAAGGACGGTTGCGCGATGGGGCTGTAGGGCGCGTGGACGGGGTTTGACGGCGCCGGGAAACGGCCACATGCTTTCCAATCCAAAACCACCGAGGCGCGCGTCATGTTGACCAGCATCCGCATCAGGAACTTCAAGAGCTTCCGGCACGAGGCGACCATGCCGCTCGGCCCCCTGACGCTGTTGATCGGCGCCAATGCCTCGGGCAAGAGCAACGCCCTGGAAGCTGTGCGACTGCTGAAGTGGATCGGCGAGGGCCAGCGCCTGGGCAACATCCGCCACCAGATCCAGGACAGCGACAGCGCGATTCGCGGGCGCGTCCAGGACCTGTTCTTCGATCCCGGTCAGCCGTTGGGGCTGGGGTGCGACTTCCAGATCGAGGCCTGGACCCGATTCGACCTGGGGCTGGCCCTGAATGCGGACGACAATGACCTTCATGTTGTGTCCGAGACCATATCCAAGGACACGCCGCCGCCGCTGTACGAGGTCAAGGCGGCGGCGGAGTTTCCCGGAACGGATATCAAGGTCGCCTACGACAATTTCGCGCGGGGCGGAAAGAAGCCGGAAATCACCTGTTCGGACCAAATGGGCGTGTTCACGCAGTTGACGACGCCGGCGCGGTTTGGCGCAACGCATGAGAAGAGCCAGAAATGGGTTCCCGCTGTTTGCAGGGAATTTAACGAGATCCTGGAAAAGGCCGTGTTCCTTGATCCCGTTCCGCGTTCGATGCGGGATTACAAACCGGAGGGGGACACGACCCTCAGCGAGGCTGGATCCAACCTTTCCTCTGCCGCACAAAGCCTGTTGCTTGGAAAAATGGCTCAGGGCCTTGGCGATCA
>CAYFTQ010000036.1:10417-11911 GCA_964346035.1 uncultured Roseospira sp.
CGCGCCGACGGGCTGATGGAGAAAATTTACCAGATCGCGGTGGCCCGGAACCTGCGGGTCGTGTTGTCCAGCCACAATCCCGCGCTGATGGATGCCCTGCCGGACGCTGCCCTGCCCGACACGGTGTTCGTCTATCGCGATCCGGCGGAGGGCGACAGCCGCATGGTTCGCCTGGGCGATCTGCACCGCTATCCCGAACTCGTCTCGCAAGGTCCGCTGGGCCATCTGGTGACGCGCGGCGTGGTGGATCGCACGGTCAAGGATTCGTCCAGCCCGGAGGATCGGTCCCGGGCCGCCCTGGACTGGCTGCGCAAGCTGGGGTGAGTCATGGCCGAACGCGCCCCGTTCCCGCCCGAGGTGGTTTTGCTCGACACCTCGATTCTGACCAATGTCCTGCGCGTTCCGGGGTTCGATCAGGACGCCGAAGACGTGTGGGTAGAGCTTGAGAGGCTTTCCAACCGGGATGTGACTCTGTTGCTTCCCCTCGTCGTGGTGTTCGAAACCGGCAACCATATCGGCCATGTTCGTGACGGCCGCGAACGGCGCAAGACGGCCGAGCGTTTCGTGTCCACCATGCGCCGGACCATTGACGGAAAGGCGCCCTGGACGCCCCTGCGCATGATCGATCTGGCCGAGATGGCGTCCTGGCTGGACGGGTTCCCGGACGCCGCCGTGCGCGGCCAGGGCCTGGGCGATCATTCCATTGTTCAGGAATGGCACCTGGCCCGCGACCGATTCAAGCAACATCGCGTTCGCATCTGGTCCACGGATGCCGCCCTTCAGGGCTACGACCGCATCCCCTGACCCGACCCCTACCGCGCCTTGTGGGCGGCGATCATGTAGTTGACGTCCAGGTCGCGGCTCAGGCTCCAGGCTCCTGCCAGGGGGTTGAAGGTCAGGCCGGCGAAGCCGTCCACCGTCATGCCCCCGGCGCGCAGGCCGGCGGCGAATTCCGACGGTTTGACGAACTTGCGCCAGTCGTGGGTTCCCGCCGGCAGCCAGCGCAGCACGTATTCCGCCCCCACCTTGGCCAGCGCCAGCGCCTTCAGGGTGCGGTTCAGGGTGGCGCCGATCAGCAGGCCGCCGGGCGCGACCAGGGTGGCGCAACTGTTCAGGAAGGCGTTCACGTCGGCGACGTGTTCGACCACCTCCATGGTCAGCACGACGTCAAAGGTGGGGCCGTCGCCCGGCAGATCCTCGGGCGTGGCGCAGCGGTAGTCGATGTCCAGCCCGCCCTGTTCGGCGTGAACGCCGGCGACGCGCACGTTCTTTTCGGTGGCGTCGATGCCGGTGACCTCGAAACCCAGCCGCGCCATGGGCTCGCACAAAAGGCCTCCGCCGCAGCCGATGTCCAGCAGGCGCAGGCCCTCGAACGGGCGCCGGGCGGTGATGTCGCGGCCGAAGCGCTCCGCTGCCCGATCACGAATATAGGCCAGCCGCTTGGGGTTGAAGGTGTGCAGGGGCCGGAACGGGCCGTCCGGGTCCCACCAGGTC
>CAYFTQ010000037.1:0-11816 GCA_964346035.1 uncultured Roseospira sp.
CGCCGTCCACGCAGTCCCGCACCCAGCGGCACCCGTCGGCCGAGGCCGGCGTCGGCGCCGGCGCCCGGGTGTCGCGGGACGGGGCCGCGCCTGACGCGCGAGGTGCCGAGGAGACCGGTCCCGGTGCCGCCGTCGGGGACTCCGTCAGCCCCAGTTCGCGGGCCAGCCACGGGTGGCGGGCGCGATCGGCGGCGTCGATCAGCATGTGGGGAGCACCGGCATCGGCGAATCGGTCGGGCGCCGGCCGCACCAGTCGGGGGCCGTCGGGCGTTACTTCCAGAACATGCAGGCCACGTTCATTGCCCCCGTCCGGCTTGATCCGGAACAGGCCCGAAAAGCCGCGAAAGCCGTCCGGGTCGGTCACAAAGCCGGCGAAGTCGGCGTTGGTGTTCGCGCGTCCGGCCCAGGCTGCGGCCAGAGCCACCGCGTCCAGGGCCAGGCGTTCCAGCTTGTCCGGACCCAACGTCAGACGCAGCGGTTCGGGCGCGGGCGCCCGTGGCCGTTCGGGCGCGTCCGGCTTGCGGACCACGGTCGGCACCGGCCCGGCGGCGGCGGCCGGATCGGCAGCCGGGGTCGCCTGAGCCTCAGCCTCGGCCTCGGCCTCGGCCTTTGTTCCGGCCTTCGAAGTGGCGGGCGTGTTCGCCGTCGCCGAGTTCGTGCCGGAGCCCCCTGGCGGCAGGCTGGTGCTGACATACCAGCCGCCCCGCAGGGAGGATTCCCGGAACGTGCCCGGCCACTCCCAAAGACTGGTGCCCAACAGGCGCACGCGCGGCGGACCGGCGTTATAATAATCGAACAAAGCCGACAGCCCGGCCAGGGACAGGCCCGAGGTTGGCAGAACGGCGCCGGTCAGGTCGGTCCTGGTCAGGTCGCGCACGATCTGGACCTGATCGTTATAGGGGGTATCGGGTGCGAACAGACGGCTGGAGAGCACCTGGACGCCGCCCTGTCCACTGAGCGCCCGCGCCGCCCGGTCCGCCAGCCGGGCATAGGCGGTATCCGGAGCCAACACCACGACGCGGCCGTGACCGGCCCCGGCGGCGGCCGACAACAAGGCCTTGGTCTGCTGGTCCGGCAGGTCACCCAGCACATAGACGCCGTTGCCGGCAATGGTGCTGTTGTTGGAGAACGACAGCAGCGGCACCCCGGCCGGGGTCAGGCCAGCCCGCGCGGCCTGGGTGGTGGACGAGAACACGGGGCCCAGCACGAGGTCGGCGTCCTCGGCCAGGACCGCCGCCACGGCCCGCCGGGCGCCCTCGGGCGTCCCGGCGGTATCATGGACCGTCAGCCGGATGGCCCGGGCCCGGGCCGGCGTCACGGCATCGCGCGCGGCCGCCTGCAGACGCCGGCCAACCTCGGCGCCCTGACCGGACAGCGGCAGCAGCAGCGCCACGATCCTCGGTGCGCCGGCGCCGGCGCCGGAGTCGGGTCCGGACGCGCCCCCGGGGCGCGGCGTCGTCGGGCCGGTCCCGGCGCCGGCCGTGCCCGTATCCGTGCCCGCACCGCCACCACCCGACGGCGTGACGCAGCCCGCCAACGCCAGTGACAGCGCCAGCGCCAGCGCCGCCGCGCCGCGCCCCCGGCGTGCTCCGGTGACGGCGCCCGTCCTGCCCGCGCTCACGCCTGCCCTGGTCATCGTCCGGCCTCCCCGTTTCAGGTTTCTTGGAATCGAACCAGTCGGGATGGTACCGGGGCGGCCGTGCTTGCGCCACTGTCAGAGGCCGGCACGGCCGGCCTAGGGCACGGCTGTGTGACGACGGTCACAATCGGCCGCGGCCCGGATCGAACCGGCCGGAACGACCCGCTCCAGGGCCTCCAGGATCAACTCCGGGCCGGCGCCAGGCCGGGGCGCGCCTTCGCTCAGGGTACGCCGCCAGGCGCGTGCGCCGGGCACGCCATGGAACAGGGGCAGAATATGTCGCGTGATGGCGTGCAGCGGCACACCCTCGGCCATGCGGCGTTCGGCGTAGGCGGCCATGGCGCGGGCCACAGCGGGCCGGTCCGGCTCGGGCGAGGCGGCGTCGCCGAACACGACGCGGTCGGCTCCGGCCAGCATCCATGGCGTTTCATAGGCGGCGCGACCGATCATCACCCCATCCAGACCTCCGTCCAGGTGGGCGCGCGCTTGCTCCAGGCTGGTGATACCGCCGTTGTGGATGACCGTCAGGTCGGGGAAGGCGGCCTTGACGGCGCGCACCCGCTCGGGCTGGAGCGGCGGAACGGAGCGGTTGTCTTTTGGACTCAGGCCGGTCAGCCAGGCCTTGCGGGCATGCACGATCACGACCCGGCAGCCGGCGTCGCGCACGGCGGCAACGAATCGGTGCAGGTGCCCGTCGTTGTCCAGATCGTCGATGCCCAGACGGTGCTTGACCGTCACCGGCCGCTCCGTGGCGGCGCGCATGGCCGCAACGCAGTCGGCGACCAGGGCCGGTTCGGCCATCAGGCAGGCACCGAAGCGGCCCGACGACACTCGGTCCGATGGGCAGCCGACATTCAGGTTGATCTCGTCATAGCCCCATTCCGAGCCCAGCCGCGCGCAGGCCGCCAGGGCGTCGGGATCACTGCCGCCCAGTTGCAGGGCGACGGGATGTTCCGCCGGGTCGAAGGCCAGGTGCCGGGTCGGGTCGCCATGCAACAGCGCCCCGGTGGTGACCATCTCGGTATAGAGCAGGGTGCGCCGGCTGATCAGGCGCAGAAAGGAACGGTCGTGCCGGTCGGTCCAGTCCATCATGGGAGCGACGGACAGGCGCCGATCGAGCACGGCGGGAGCGGCGTCGGTTCGGACACTGTGAGTCATGACCGAACTCTACCTCGGACGTCTCTCCACCGCGAGGCCCGTCGCCCGACTTGCATGGGTCGGGCCGCAGCGATCGGCCGCGACCCGATCACGCCTCTCGCCCCGGCACAACGGCCGGGGTCGGGCGTCGCCAGTCGGACCCAAGACACGCTTGCGCAGCCGCGTTGACAAGCGGGGGAGGCCCCGGCACACTTGATCTTTTCCGGGGCCGTGCGCCGACCAGCGCGCGGCCCGTTGGTTTTCCGGTCGGGGGGGGCTCCCCGCGCGGGGGCGGCGAACCGCCGCGCCGGTCTCGGCGCTGCGGGGGGGATCTGTTTTCCCGTCCAAGCCCCGGCCGGCCTGACTTGCGAGGCTTCGGACCCGTCCCATGAGCACCCAGACGCCCGCCCTGATGGACACCTATGCCCGCGCCGACATCGCCTTTGAAAGTGGCGATGGCGCCTGGCTTACGACCACAGATGGCCGCCGCGTCCTGGATTTCGGCGCCGGCATCGCGGTGTCGGCCCTGGGCCATGCCCATCCGCGCCTGGTGGCCGCGCTGCGCGAGCAGGCCGGCAAGCTGTGGCACACGTCCAACCTGTACCGCATTCCGGGCCAGGAGCGTCTGGCCGAGGCCCTGGTCGCCAACACCTTCGCCGACGCGGTGTTCTTCTGTTCGACCGGACTGGAGGCCAACGAGGCCGCATTGAAAATGGCGCGCAAGGCCGCCCATGATGCCGGCCGGCCGGAGCGCGACCGCTTCGTCGTCGTCGGCGGGGCCTTCCATGGCCGCTCGTTCGCGACCATGGCGGCCGGCGGCAACCCGAAACACATGGCCGGCTATGGCCTCATGATGGAGGCTTTCGACCGGGTGCCCTTCGGCGATCTTGACGCCGCGCGCGCCGCCGTCACCAAGCGCACCTGCGCGGTGCTGGTGGAGCCGATACAGGGCGAAGGCGGTATCCGCCCGGCACCGCCGGGCTATCTTCAGGGCCTGCGGGCGCTGTGCGACGAGGGCGGCGCAGCCCTGATCCTGGACGAGATCCAGTCCGGCATGGGCCGCGCCGGCACCCTGTTCGCACACGAACAGGCCGGCATGGTCCCCGACATCCTGACCGCCGCCAAGGGCCTGGGCGGGGGCTTTCCGATCGGGGCGCTGCTGGCCAGCGCGCCCTTCGCCGCCGCCTTCACCCCCGGCAGTCACGGCACCACGTTCGGCGGCAACCCCCTGGCCATGGCTGTCGGTCAGGCCGTGCTGGACGAGATGCTGACGCCCGGGTTCCTGGAGCGTGTGCGCCGCGTCGGTGCCGCGCTCGGCGAGGCGCTGGGCGGCGTGGTGGCGGACTATCCCGCGCTGCTGGCCGGCACCCGCGGCCTGGGCCTGATGCGCGGCCTGATGTGCCGCGTTCCGAATACCGATCTCATCGCCGCCTGCCGGAACCAGGGTCTCTTGCTGGTGCCGGCGGCGGACAACGTGGCCCGCGTGCTGCCACCCCTGATCATCGACACGGACGAAGTGTCGGCGGGCGTGGGCAAGCTGCGCGATGCCTGCGCAACCCTGGCGACGTGACCATGACGATGACCATGACCCCCCCTCCCTCGCGGCGGAGCTCCGTGGCGGGGCCGCGCCACTTTCTGGACCTGGACGCCGTCGCCAAGGGCGACCTGTCGGGCATCCTGGATCTGGCCGATACGCTCAAGCGCGAAGGACCCCCCCGCAGGCCGGGCCTGGACCGGCCGCTCGGCGGCAAGACGCTGGCGCTGATCTTCGAGAAGAACTCGACCCGCACCCGGGTCTCTTTCGAGGTCGCCATGCGCCAGCTTGGCGGTGACGTCATCGTGCTGGACGGCGACAAGAGCCAGCTCGGCCGGGGCGAGACCGTGGCCGACACCGCGCGGGTGCTGTCGCGCTATGTCGATGCCATCATGATCCGCACCAACGCGCCCGAGAAGCTGGCCGAAATGGCCGCCCACGCCAGTGTGCCGGTCATCAACGGCCTGACCGACATGGCGCACCCGTGCCAGTTGATGGCCGACGTCATGACCCTGCGTGAATACAAGGGGCCGGACCTGAGCGGATGCGTCGTGACCTGGAGCGGAGACGGCAACAACGTCGCCAACTCCTGGGTCAAGGCGGCGGCCTGCTTCGGTTTCGAACTGCGCCTGGCCTGCCCGGACAGCCTGCGCGTCGATCGCGACGTGGTGGGCTGGGCCAGGGCCAACGGCGCGCGCGTGATCGAGGACAGCGACCCGCAAGCCCTGGTCAGCGGCGCCGATTGCGTGGTCACCGACACCTGGGTGTCGATGGGCGACAAGAATGCCGCCAACCGCCACAACCTGCTGGCGCCCTATCAGGTCAACGAAGCCCTGATGGCCCAAGCCGCGCCCGACGCCATATTCATGCACTGCCTGCCGGCGCATCGGGGCGAGGAGGTCACCGACGCGGTCATCGACGGCCCCGCCTCCGTGGTCTGGGACGAGGCCGAAAACCGCCTGCACGCGCAAAAGGGGATTCTCGCCTGGTGCCTGGGCGGCTGATGCCCCTTGACCGGCCCTGACCTGCCGGTCCTGGGGCCGCCGGTCCTGGGGCCGCTCGGGCTGCGCCCGCCCCCCCGATGCCCTGTCCGGAAAGGAGACCCCCGGCGTGACCGATCAGACGCCCTGGGACGACAGCCTGTTCGGCTTTCACCTGTCCGGCGGCCTGACGCGCGGGCGCGTGGCGCGCCTGGGTCACACACTGGACGAGGTGCTGGCCCGCCACGCCGAGCAGCCCGAGCCGGTGCGCCGCCTGCTGGCGGAAACCGCCTTGCTGGCGGTCGCGCTGGCCGGCGGACTGAAGTATGAGGGCGTGTTCACCTTTCAGGTCAGCGCCGACGGACCCGTCCATACCCTGATGGCCGATGTCACCAGCACCGGCGACCTGCGCGCCGTCTGCCGGGTCGAGCGCGAACGGCTGGCCGACGCGGTGGCCGTCGTGGAGCAGGGCGGCGACCAACCGCGCACCCTGCTGGGGCGCGGCCATGTCGCCTTCACGGTCGATCAAGGGCCGCGCACCGAGCGCTATCAGGGCATCACCGAATTGACGGCGGGCCCCCTGTCGGTCGCCGTCGAGCACTATTTCGCACAGTCGGAGCAGTTGGCCACCCGCGTTCGCGCCGCCGCCGCGCCCGGCCCGGACGGCACCTGGCGCGGCGGCTGCCTGCTGATCCAGCGCATGCCGCCCGAATCCGGCGGGCGGAACGACACCGCCGCCAACGATGCCTGGGAGACGGCCGGCGTGTTGCTCGATACCCTGGAGGCGGCCGAACTGCTGGACCCTGGCCTGACCCCGGCGCGACTGGCCCATCGCCTGTTCCATGGCGAATCGCTGGTGCCGGGGGAAACCCGCCCGCTGCGCTTCGGCTGCCGCTGTTCGCGCGAGAAGCTGGCCGCCGTGCTGGCGCGCTACCCCCGCGCCGAACTTGACAGATTAAAGCAGGACGACGGTCTGGTGAGCGCGTCTTGTCAATTCTGCGGCGCACACTATACCTTTGGGGACGCGGATCTGGATGACCTGGCGGCCCACGGCACGTAAACGGCGGCAGGGTCGCGACGTTCTTCAACCGAAGCGGTGCGGCAATGGACGTTTTCCCGCAAATCGGACGCGGCTCTACGCGTCGTTTGTTTCTGGAGCGGGCGACCATCGGGGTCGGCCTGCTGCTGGCGGGCGGCGCGCTGGTCGGCTGCACCGATCCGCCGACAGGGCCCGTCTTTCCGCGCCTTGGCTTTTCGCACCGGCCGCCGTTCCTGTTCCGCGCCCGACGGGTCGAGGAGGTGCGCTCCGAATTCAGCCGCACCAACGCGCCGCCCAACGTGGAACACCTGATGCCGCTGGCCCCGGACCGGGCCGCCGGACAGTGGGCCGCCGACCGGCTTCAGGCCAATGGCGAGGGCGACGCAGCCGTCCGCTTCACCGTCCACGAGGCCAGCGTGGTCGAAAAGACTCTGCGTGTTGAACGCGGCGTCGGCGGCCTGGTGAAGGACGAGCAGGCGGTCAGCTATTATGCCCAGCTTGAGGCCAGCGTGGACCTGGTCGATGCCCTGACCGGCGTGGTTCTTGGATCGGCCACGGCCAAGGTCTGGCGCGGCCAGACGCTGCCGGAAAGCGCCACCGCCAACGAACGCGACAGCCTGTGGTTCGATCTGGTCGAAGCCCTGATGACCGCGTTCGACAAGACCATGAGTGCGCGCATCCACGAACACCTCGGCGATGCCCTGGTCGGCGGCGAATCACTCTGATAGGACAGGGCCACCCCGCCCCCGGCGCCGGAGGGCAGCGAAGCCGGGCGCCTCGGCGCGCCCGCGAGACGGACAACTCGGGAGAGGCGCGGCATGGTCCGGGACAGAGTGGTGATCGTCGGGGCCGGCATCGGCGGCCTGAGTTGCGCCGTCGATCTGGCCGCGCGCGGGCTGTCGGTCACGGTGGTGGAGTCGGGCGACCAGCCGGGCGGCAAGATGCGCCGTATCCCGGCAGGGAACAGCGGCGCCCACCTGGACGGCGGCCCGACGGTGTTCACCATGCGGTGGGTGTTCGATGACCTTCTGGACCACGCCGGCGTGGGCCGGCTGGAGGACCTGATCGGGCTGAGGCCGCTGTCCGTGCTGGCCCGCCACGCCTGGGACCCCGGCCCCGGCGGCGATCCCGGGGCGCGCTTCGACCTGTTCGCCGACCCGGAGCGCGCCGAGGCTGCGGTGGCCGCCTTTTCCGGCGCCGGCGAGGTGGCCCGCTTCCGCGCCTTCCGGGCCGAGGCGGCGCGTATCTATCGCACCCTGGCTGACACCTACATCAGCAACTCGCGCACCTCCATGCCCGGCCTTGTGCGCCGCGCCGGACTGGCCGGGGTCGGCGACATGGCCCGCATCCAGCCCTTCACCACCCTGTGGCCGGCGCTGGGCAAGCACTTCCGGGATGCGCGCCTGCAACAGCTTTTCGGCCGCTACGCCACCTATGTCGGGGCCTCGCCGTTCCTGGCCCCGGCCACCCTGATGCTGGTGGCCCATGTGGAACTGGAAGGCGTCTACAGCGTGGACGGCGGCATGCACGCCCTGGCCGCCGCCCTGGCCGGCCTGGCCGAGCGGCTGGGGGCCGCCATCCGGTACGGCCAGCCGGTGGCGTCCATCGAGGCCAGCGGCGGGCGCGCCCGCGCCGTGCGCCTGGCCGATGGCCAGCGCCTGGAGGCCGACGCGGTGGTCTTCAACGGTGACGTCAACGCGCTCGCCCAGGGGCTGCTGGGCGCGCCGGCACGGCGCGCGGTGCCGGGCGTACCCCGCACGGCGCGCTCGCTGTCGGCCCTGACCTGGGGCGCGCTGGCCGAGACCGACGGGTTTCCCCTGGCCCGGCATTCGGTGTTCTTCTCGCGCGACTACCCTGGCGAGTTCGACGATATTCTGTCGCGAAGAAGATTGCCGCGCGAACCGACGGTCTATATCTGTGCCCAGGATCGACTGGAAGAAGACGTCCAGGCGCCGGACGGTCCGGAGCGCCTGCTTCTTCTCGTCAATGCCCCGCCCGACGGGGACACCGATTCACCCGCCCTGTCCCCTTCGGAGATCGCCGCATGCCAGGACCGGACCTTTGCCCTGCTGGAGCGATGCGGACTGCGCGCGCGGCCGGACCCGGAGCGCGCGACCCTGACCGGTCCGACGCAGTTCGCGCGCCTGTTCCCGGCCACCGGGGGGGCGCTGTACGGGCGCGCCTCGCACGGCTGGCAAGCCTCGTTCACCCGTCCGGGCGCGCGCTCGCGCATTCCGGGGCTGTATCTGACCGGGGGGAGCGTGCATCCGGGGCCGGGGGTACCGATGGCGGCGCTGTCGGGGCGGCAGGCCGCTTCGAGCGTGCTGGCGGACCTCACTTCGACCAGCCGGTCCCGCCCGGTGGTTATGCCTGGTGGTACATCGACGGGCTGAGCCACGACGGCCGCCACGCCCTGACCATCATCGGCCTGCTGGGAAGCGTGTTCTCGCCCTATTACGCCTGGTCGAAACGGCGCGACCCCCTCGACCACTGCGCCATGAACGTGGCGCTCTATGGTCCGGGCGGACGCTGGGCCATGACCGAGCGCGGCCGGCGCGCCCTGGACCGGCGCCCGGAGCGCCTGATTATAGGCCCAAGCCGCATGGAGTGGGACGGCGAAACCCTGACCGTGACCGTCCGCGAGCGCGGCGCGCCTGTGCCGCGCCCCCTGCGCGGGGTCGTCAGGGTGCGCCCGCGCGCCGTCAACGAACAGGCCTTCGCCCTGGACCCGCGTGGCCGGCATCGCTGGTGGCCCATCGCCCCGCATGCCTCCATCGAGGTTGAGATGAACGCGCCCGGCCTGTCCTGGCGTGGGGCCGGTTACTGGGATTCCAACTGGGGGACCGAGGCGCTGGAGGATGGCTTCGCGAGTTGGTGGTGGTCGCGCGCCCCGCTGTCCGATGGCGGCGCCACCATTCTTTACGACATGACGCCACGACACGGCCCGGGCCAGCCGCTGGCGCTGCGATTTCCGGCCGATGGCAGCGCGCCGCACCGGTTCGAGCTGCCGCCCGCCGCGATCCTGCCGGCGACCCGGGTCTTCCGCATCGCCCGGCCCATCCGCGCCGACGCCGGCCGGGCGCCGTCGGTGGCGTACACGGTGGAGGACACGCCGTTCTATGCCCGCTCCATCGTCAACACCCATGTACTGGGCCAGCCGGTGCGAGCCATGCACGAGAACATCTGTCTGGACCGCTTCAAGCTAACCATCGTGCGCCTGATGCTGCCGTTTCGCATGCCGCGCGTCACCTGGGGCGGACCGGATGACGGCAGCAGCGACGCCGGTTAGCCCGGCCCCAGCAGGGTTCGGGCCTCGGCGGCGATGTCCTGGGCCGGGTTGACGGCGGCATGGGTCCAGGTCCGCCAGGAGGTGGCCTCGTCCAGCGGGCGCGCGATGCCGTCGCCCGTCAGGTGGGCGTGAAAGCGGGCATGCGGCGCCCGCGCCCAGCCCGGTGGCGAGAAGATCCACAGTGGGCCACCGGCCATCGTGGCCTCGGTCAGCATGGAGATCGAATCGCCCGTCACCACCAGACCGTCCGCCAGGGCCAGCATGGCCTTATAGGGGTTGGCGGCCGGGTCCGTGCTCCACGGCATCAGGACATGCGGCGCCGACCCTTGGGCCAGGGCCTCGCGCAGGGCCGCCTGGGCGTCGGGACGGGTGCGCCGGCTTGTGGTCACCAGAAGGCTACCGCCAGCACGCGCCGCCAGCGCGCCAGCCTGGCGCGCCAGCGCGCGGGCGATGCCGGCGTCCAGCCGACGCCGGCCGCTGTCGCCGCCGACCAGGACGCCGATCCACGGGCGCGGCAGCTCGGCCCAGACACCGCCCCACGATCCGGCCGCCGCGCGAACCGACTCGCTGGTCAGAGGATGGGGGGCACCGGTGATGACGCGCACGTTGGGGCGCGCCCGCAGCCGGTCCAGGGCGCGATCGTGGCACGGCACCATGATACGGTCGAACGCGTCGTGGCCAAAGCGTGGGTCCTGGATGTGCAGCAGGCGCGGCCCGCGCCCGTCGCGGCGAATCAGCGCCGCCTTCAGCCAGCGCGCGACGGCCCCGGCGCGCCGCCCGGTGCTGAGCACCAGGGCCGGCGTGGGCGGCGCCAGCAAGCGGCCTTGGGTCTGCCACGTCGGCCGCACCACCCCGACGGCCCGCCACCAGGGCCATTCGCGTTCATACTGGACCTCTTGCTCGACGGTCGGCAGGCCCAGCGCCGCCGCCACACCCCGGGTCTGGCTGTTGCTGCCGGCCAGGCCGTCGAGCAGGGCAACGACCACGGGACCGGCGGAACCGGCGGGTCCGGCGGGTCCGGCGGGACGGACGGGCGGATGGGACATCGGGACCTCCGTTGAGGGAGCGAGGGCGGATCGTCCCATACCCCCAGCCTCCCCTTCTTCATCATCCATAGTCTATGGGTTCCATAAGAACTGCTGAATAGTCATACTGACCTTCCAGACCTATGATCCATCACGAATCGGCGCTCACCCATCCCACAGGAGCATATCAATGTCAGCGAAGAAATATGACGCCGGGGTCAAGCAATACAGCGAAACGTACTGGACACCGGACTACCTTCCGCTCGACACCGACCTCCTTGCGTGCTTCAAGATCACCCCGCAGGAGGGTGTTCCTCGCGAGGAAGCCGCCGCGGCCGTCGCCGCCGAATCCTCGACCGGAACCTGGTCGGTGGTCTGGTCTGAGCTCCTGACCGACCTGGAATACTACAAGGGCCGCGCCTACGCGATCGAGGACGTGCCCGGCGACAAGGAAAGCTTTTACGCCTTCGTGTCCTATCCCATCGACTTGTTCGAGGAAGGATCGATGGTCAACGTGCTGACCTCGCTGGTCGGCAACGTGTTCGGCTTCAAGGCGGTCAAGCACCTGCGGCTTGAGGACATCCGCTTCCCGTTGGCCTACGTCAAGACCTGCATGGGGCCGCCCAGCGGCATTCAGGTCGAGCGCGACAAGCTGAACAAATACGGGCGGCCGCTGCTGGGCGGCACCATCAAGCCCAAGCTGGGCCTGTCGGCAAAGAACTACGGCCGCGCCGTCTATGAGTGCCTGCGCGGCGGCCTGGACTTCACCAAGGACGACGAGAACGTCAACAGCCAGCCCTTCATGCGCTGGGAAAACCGGTTCGAGTTCGTCGCGGATGCGGTGCGCAAGGCCCAGGAGGAAACCGGCGAGCGCAAGGGCCACTATCTGAACGTGACCGCGCCGGATTGCGAACAGATGCTGCAACGTGCCGAGTTCGCCAAGGAACTGGGCATGCCAATTATCATGCACGACTTTCTGACCGCCGGCTTCACCGCCAACACCACGCTGGCCAAGTGGTGCCGCCGCAACGGCATGCTGCTGCACATCCACCGCGCCATGCATGCCGTGATCGACCGCCACCCCAAGCACGGCATCCACTTCCGCGTGCTGGCCAAGTGCCTGCGCCTGTCCGGCGGCGATCACCTGCACACCGGCACCGTGGTCGGCAAGCT
>CAYFTQ010000038.1:0-11782 GCA_964346035.1 uncultured Roseospira sp.
CAGCGAGTTCAGGAAGATGGAATAGGCGCCCTCGCTAAAGCCTTCGATGCCAGCCGTCCCCGGGCGGCGCGGCGTCGGGGTCCAGAAGGGGCGTGGTGCTGGAAATGTCCCAGGCCGCGATCTGAATGCGGAAGCGGGCCTGGATCATGGCATCGCGCGCGGCGCGAAAGTAGGCCTCGCCGTCAACAAGAAAGGCGAGGCGGTCGGCCCGCGCCACGCGCCAGCACGTGTCACCCGGTCGCGCCAGGAGCCGGTCGGTGGACCTATCGCGGGGCTGGTCTGGCCAGGAGGATCGCGCGGAGCCGGAACTGCTGCCGGAGTCGGCGGGCGCGGTCATGGTGGCGGAATCTCCACGGAGGCACGCCGCCGCCCGTCAGACGGAAGGGCCGCGCGAGCCGGCTTGCATCACACTCTACTTTGTATTTGCTCGCGCGCCGGTTCGTGTCAACGGGTCGGACGCCGCCCGGGGTCGGACGCCGCCCGGCCGAGCACTCCAGGTGGCGCACATCAGGAAGCGCAGGCGAACGCCCGGGCATGCGCGGACCCAAAAGCCAGGGCCTACGTGTTGGTCCCGAACCGTTACGCCACCCGCAGGCAGGCCCCGGCGCAGCCGTCGCGGCGCTCCACCTCGTCCAGCATGGCAATGGACGGGCGCGGCGCGGGCAGCGGGGCGCCATCGCGGGCCTTGGCGGTCAGAACGCGCGAGGCGTCGTTCACAGCGTCCTCGACCGTCGGTGCCACGGCGAAGCAATCCTTAACGCCGACCACATCGGCGCGATACCCGTCCTTGTGATGAGAAACGACAACAATATGACCTTTCATGACCGAATGGCCTCCAAATCTCATAGTGATCGGAAAATGAAGGGCTCTGGTCGCCCCTCGGCTTCGATGTCTCGCACAAGCACCGAACCGGCGCCAGAAACGCCAGGGCCGCGCCGGAGCGGGCCACCTTGGCCGGACCGCGAGGGACCGTCGTCGGGCCTTCGCGGTTCTTCGGACCCAAGGGTCCCCGACCTGGCCGGGATGCGCGACACGCCAACCCAGCCCCAGACCGATGGGTGAAAACATACAGGGTCAGGCAGGTTTTGCAAGGGGTATTGCGAGAAAAAAACCGGTTATCCAGTGATGTAAAAACAGTTTCATTTAATGAAATCGAGTTGTTTCCTCTCAGGAAACATATTTTATCTCATGTTACGCTCGTCCATCGAGCGCGAGCGTTCAGGGGTTGGCCTTGACAATTGGTCGGAACGGCGTATTGTCAGTCCACGAACACGGTGTCGGGCTTGATCCGACAGTGTCAGGGCCGGGGCCTGGCCTGCTGAACCTGGGCAGGACATCGGCGCGCCCAAGCGCGTCACTCCCGGGGTCCCCGCCCTCCAGCCGGTCGCCGGCCGGTTGGGGCTGATGTCTGGCACGTCTCCGGACAGGCCGGCGAATCGTGCATCGGGTGCCGATCGTTGTGGTCCGATGTCATGTAATGAAGCTGTCCGAAGTCTTGGTAAGAAACCGCCAGCCGTGGCCAGAATTCGCCCGTAACTTGAACAGATTTCGAGAGACCCATGACTGACGCATCGATCACTGCCCTGCCCAATGCCGCCGTCGCTGCGGCGGCCTGCCAGGTTCCCCGGATCCGTTTGCGCCAGCCGACGGTGGAGGATGGCGCGGCGATCTGGGCCTTGACCCGCGACAGCGGCAAGCTCGATCTGAATTCGCCGTATGCCTATCTGATGATGGGGCACTTCTTTCCGGAGACGTGCGTGCTGGCGGAGATGGATGACGAGCCGGTGGGCTCCGTGATCGGGTTTGCGCCTCCGGCGCGGCCCAACGCGCTGTTCGTCTGGCAGGTCACGGTTTCCGAGCGGGCGCGCGGGCAAGGGCTGGCCTCGCGCATGGTCGAGCACCTGCTGTGGACGGCTCCGTTGCCGGGCCGGGCGCGCTGGCTGGAGGCGTCCGTCACTCCGTCGAACGAACCGTCGGAGCGTCTGTTCCGGGGCATCGCCCGGCGTCATGACGTGCCGTGCGCGATCGAGCCGCTGTTCGGCGAGGATGTCTTTCCGCCGGCCGACGAGGTTCCGCCGTGCGAGCCCGAGCGCCTGTTCCGCATCGGGCCGTTGCGCCAGGCCATGGCCGCCTGACGGTTGCCGACCGCGCCCGGCCTGGTCCGGCGTCCGGCGCCTGGCGCCTGGCGCTAGCCGGCCTGACGTCCCGCCCGCTTCCTGATCACAGAAAATCGGACCCATTCGATGACGGACTCCGCCCTCGATGTCATTGACCGCCATGAATCCGCCGTGCGCAGCTATGTACGCGCGTTTCCGGAGCCGTTTACAACGGCCAAGGGACACCTCGTCCATGGTCAGAGCGGACGCGTTTTCATCGACCTGTTCGCCGGCGCCGGCGCGTTGAACTATGGCCACAACGACGATGGCATGAAGGCCGCGCTCCTCGACTATATCTCCAGCGATGGCATGACCCATGCCCTTGATATGGCGACGCCCGCCAAGGCCAGCTTCCTGGAGCGGTTTCACTCGGTCATCCTGGCCCCGCGCGGCATGGATCACCGGGTTCTGTTTCCGGGGCCGACCGGGACCAACGCCGTGGAAGCGGCGCTCAAGCTGGCGCGCAAGGCCACCGGGCGCGAAACCATCGTCAGCTTCACCAATGGGTTCCACGGCATGACGCTGGGCGCGCTGGCGGTCACCGGCAACGGCTTCAAGCGCCGGGGCGCGGGCGTTCCACTGAACCATGCGACGTTCATGCCCTTCGACGGGTTCAACGGTCGCATGTCGGACAGTCTGGACCATATGGAGCGCATGATTGCCGGTGGCGGCTCGGGGATGGAGGTGCCGGCCGGCGTGATCGTCGAGACCGTGCAGGGTGAGGGCGGAATCAACGCTGCGTCCATGGATTGGCTGCGCGGGCTGGAGGCACTGTGCCGGCGTCACGGTATCCCCTTCATCGTCGATGATATCCAGGCCGGTTGCGGCCGAACCGGGCCTTTCTTCAGCTTTGAGGCGGCCGGACTGTCGCCGGACATCGTGTGCCTGTCCAAGTCGATCAGCGGCTATGGTCTGCCCATGGCGCTGGTGCTGGTGCGCCCCGAACTGGATCTGTTCGCGCCCGGCGAGCACAACGGCACCTTCCGGGGCCATACGCCGGCCTTCGTCACGGCAACGGAAGCGCTGCGCTTCTGGACCGACGACAGCCTTACCCGGGATGTTGAGCGCAAGGGCGCCATGGTCGAGGCCGCCCTGTCCGACATGGCCGCGCGTCATCCGGATATGAAGCCCGAAGCGCGCGGACGCGGCCTGATGCGCGGCCTGGCTCTGGGCGTGCCGGAAGCGGCCGACGCCGTCTGTGCGGAGGCGTTCGCCAACGGTGTCATCATGGAGACCTCGGGGCCTGATTCGGAGGTCGCCAAACTGCTGCCGCCGCTGACCATTCCGGACGAGGCCCTGCGCGAGGGGCTGGACATCATGGGACGAGCCCTCGATACCGTCGCCGCGCGCATTGCCGAGGGCAAGCAGGCCGCCGCCTGAAACGCCTTTCTTCTCGGTCCTTTTTTCAAGCCCAGGCAACGACCGCCGGCTGCCGGCCCGGCTTGTGGCGCCCGCGTCCAACCGCCGGGCGACGCGCCGGGTCGGGCGCCTTTTCCCATCCGCCCGCGCACGAAGGTTAGATCGCATGATCGTCAAGCATCTCAAGGACCTGATTGGAACCAACGCCGAGGTTGACGGTGGCAACTGGGTCAGCCGCCGCTTTCTGGTGCGCAAGGACGGCGCCGGCTTTTCCTTTCACGACACCGTGATTCGCGCCGGGACCGAGACCTATATCCACTACGCCAACCACCTTGAGGCGGTCTATTGCGTTGCCGGTGACGGCGAGATCGAGGACCTTGAGAGCGGAACCGTACACCCGATCACAGACGGCACGCTCTACGTGTTGAATGGCCACGAGCGCCACAAGCTGCGCGGGGGCTCTCGCGACATGCGCATGGTCTGCGTCTTCACACCGCCCCTGACCGGTCGCGAGACGCATGATGAGAACGGCGTCTATCCGCTGTTGACCGACGACGATTGATATCCAGCCGGCGTTGATCCCACCGGCTGTGGGTCAAGGCCGGCGTGGTCGTGCCGGGCGCGCGGCGGTCCCCTGGTGCAAAAAGGGTGACGCGGGGCGGTCTTCTGCGTCAGACTTCATGGCTATCCGAATCGCGGTCCCTCTCGGGATGACCGGCGAGAGAAGGGTAACGTCATGGTGAGTGTCTGCGGTCCGTCCATTCGCGCCCGGGGGGCCGGCCCGGTCCCGTGGTCCTGGCCGAGGTCCTGGCCGATGTCCTGGCGCCTGCGTTGGGCCGGCGTTCTGTTCGCCGCGATGGTGCTGGCCTGTGGCGCAGCAATCCCCTCCGGTCCGGCCCAGACGCCGGAGCGCACGCCGGATCTGTCGCTGGCGGTGGCCTATGGTGTGCGCGTCAGCGGTGATGTCACCGTGGTCGCCGGAGGCTATCCGATGCCGTTTGGCGGTGGTGTGCCGTTGCAGGCGGGAGACCAGATCGTCAGCGCCCCCGGGGCCGGCGCGGTGATGCGCCTGGACGGGGGCATGGAGTTGGTTCTGGGTCCGGACAGCGCCCTGCGCCTGGGCCCGCGCCGCGAAGGCCCGGCCGGGTGGGTCGGCACCGCGAGTCTTGATCGGGGCGGCCTGCGCCTGTTCCTGCCGCGCGGTCCGGAATGGGAACGTTTCATCGTCGAGACCCCCGGCGCCGCCGCCACGACGGAGGACGGTGATATCCTGGTGACGGTCAACGGCGCCGTCTCGACGGTCTACGTCCAGGATGGTCGCGCCGTCGTCGGGGGGCGCGGCCGCGCGGGCGACGCGGTGGCGGTGCTGCCGGCCGGGGCCGGTGTGGACGTGCTGGCCGGCCAGCGGCCTTATGATCCCCAGCCCTGGCCGCCTGGGCGGGTGGCCGAAATTCGGTCGCTGATCGAACCGCGATAAGGCGCGGGCCGGACCCTTGCGCTATCCCCGCGCCACCTCGTCCAGGCGGGGCGGGCGCTTGCTGTCCATGTGGGCGACCTGGGCCAGGAACAACTCGCCGGCAGCGATGGCGTCGATCATGGCGTTGTGGGCCTTGTAGCGCGGCAGGCCATAGCGTTCGCGCGCCGCGTGCAGGCGCAGCGATCCCCTGCTAATGCTGGCTTGTCGTCGGTCCAGGGTGCGTTGCTCCAGGGCCAGCGTATCGACATAGGGCACCGTCAGCGGCAGGTTATAGAGGCGCCGGCAGGCCCATGACAGGAAGCAGCGTTCGATGGTGGCGAAGTGAGCCAACGGAACGTGGCCGGTCAACGCCTTCAGGACCACGGGCATGACGTCGGCTAGGGCAGGGGCGAGGGTCATGCGGTCATCCGTCAGGCCATGGATGACGGCCGTCTGTTCGGGGATGGCACGGGTCGGCCGCGCCAGCATGTGGCGGGCCTCGCCCAGGCAGACGGCTCCGGCGCGAATGGGCACGAAGCCGACGCTGAGGATCTCGTCCTTGCGCGGGTCCAGACCCGTGGTTTCCAGGTCGATGGCCAGGAAGTTCACGTGGTCCCACGGACTGTCCAGGGTGGCATAGTCGGTTCGGTAGTAGCTTTTCATCGGACCGGGGCGCGCGCGCGCCCACAGCACGCGACGCGCCATGTCGAAGCCGAGCAGGTGGCGAAGCATGGCGGACCTCCCGGGGACTACATGCGGCCGGTCTGGTAGGCGCTGGCCAGCGCGCCCTGCATGGTCTTCACCACGGCAAAGGCGTCCTTGAGCTGGGTGCGTTCGAAATTGGACAGGGTGGCCAGATCCACATAATGGTTCGCCTTGCGGTTTTCACGGATGCGGAGGGCCTGGTGGCGCAGCCTTACCGTGCTGATGAAGTCCCAGGCGTCTCTCAGGTCTGCGGCGCCCTCGCGTGAGACGGCGCCCTTCTCGCGCGCACCTTCCAGGCGGTCCAGGGTGTTGACGGCCGCCGCCCCCGCATCCAGCGCATAGACGCGCGCCAGATCGACGATGGGCACGATACCGCGATGCTTGAGATCAAGCGTGTTGGCGTGCTCGCCGCCACGGATCAGCACCAGGTTGCGGAAGAACCCCAGCGGCGGCTGACGGCTGAGGGCGTTGGCGGCCAGCCAGGCCAGAAAGATGCGGTTGCCCCGGGTCTTTTCCAGCGCGAAATCCCGCAGCCGGTGGAACAGCGCGTGGTTGCCGAAAATCGGCCGCATGTCGAAAAAGACCGAGGCATGCATCAGGGCCTTGGGGTCGGGCTGGTCAATCCAGCGGGCGAAATAGCGCTTCCAGGTCGCCAACGGCTGGCGCCACTGGTCGGTCATGGCCATGACCTCGCCCGGGCAATAGACATAGCCGCAAATGTTCAGCCCGTCACACACGAGCCGGGTGAAGTTCCGGAAGTACTCGCCGTGCTTTTCCGGATTGAAGGTATCGTCCAGCAGCAGGCAGTTGTCCTGGTCCGAGCGCGCGGTCTGCTCGTGCCGACCCTGGCTGCCGGCGGCCAGCCAGACAAAGGACACCGGCGGTGGCCCCAGGCGCTGTTCGGCCAGCGCCATCAGGCGCACCGTGGCCGCATCGGACAGGGTGGAGATCATGTGGCCGATGTTATGCGCGGATGCGCCTGTTTCCACCAGTTGCAACACCAGCTCCGGCACCATCGCCAGGGTATCGCGCAGGCCTTCGGCGTCCTCGCGCTTGTAGATGTCGCCGACCAGATAGACGGCCGAAGTGTTCTGTGTCTGCACCAGGTTGGTGTTGGTGATGACACCGGCCAGACGCCCGTTGTTCATCACCGGCAGGTGGCGGATGTTGAAGCGCGACATCCGCAGCATGGCATCAAACAGGTAGTCGTCCGCCTCCAGCGACAACGGGTCGCGGGTCATGATGGCACTGATCGGCGTATCATAGGGCAGCGCCTTGGCCACCACGCGGTTGCGCAGATCGCGTTCGGTCAGGATGCCGACCAGGGATTCGCCATCAACGACCAGCAGGCAGGACACCGCCTTTTCGGCCATGCGCGCACCGGCCTCATGGATGGTGGCATCCGGCGCGATGGTGACCGGCGGGCGGCGCACCATGTCACCCAGGCGCATGGCCATCAGGTTGAGTTGGCCATGGCCCTGACCCTGACCGGCGTCGTGCATGGCCTTGCCTGACCGCAGGCGGGCGCCGCCGGAGGGCTGGAAGAAATAGGCGAACTGCTTGTGTTCGCGCCGCAGGGCGTGGAACGCCTCTGCCGGCAGGTCATAGGTCAGGCTGTCCTCAATGGCGTGCACGCTGTTGACGGCCTCGCCGCCGCGCAGCAGGGCGGTGGCGCCGACGGTCTCGCCTTCGCCGGCCCGGGCCAGGACCTCGCCGGTGGCGTCGCGGGTCTCCAGGGCGCCGGTGCGCACGATGGTCAGACGCTCCACCCGGTCTCCGACCTCGATCAGGGCGCGCCCCTTGCGCAGGTAGCGGGCTTCCAGCATGACGACGGCCCCCTCAAGGGCACTCGGCGGCAGCATGTCGAAGGGATGGTGGATGGCCAGGAAATCGCGAATTTCCAGCAGTTCGACATCCATGGGAAGCCTCCTGGCGGCGCTGGGCATGGGCGCGCGTTCGGGCGCCGAGCTTCAGCATGACACGCCGCGCCCGGCGGGCAAGGAAAAGCGCGAGCCCCGTCGGGGGCTCGCGCCAGGTGTCGGAGTGGGGCAAGCCCGTTCCGCTTTTATTGCGCCGCTTGCGTTCCGACGCGCGGGGTGCGGATGTCTTCCACCAGATGCTGGATGTGGTCCGGCGGAGCCTTGGTAATCTTCGAGACCGCGAAGGCGACAACGAAGTTCAGCACCATGCCGACCGCGCCGATGCCTTCCGGCGAGATGCCCAGCAGCCAGTTCTCCGGGATATTCTCGAACACCGGTTCGATGAAGATGCCCTTGTAGGCCATGATATAGCCCATGGTGAAGATCAGGCCGGTCAGCATGCCAGCTATGGCACCCTCGCGGTTGATCTTCTTGGAGAAGATGCCCATCAGGATGACCGGGAACAGCGACGAGGCCGCCAGCCCGAAGGCAAAGGCGACCACCTGGGCCACGAACCCGGGTGGGTTATAGCCCAGATACCCGGCCACCAGGATGGCGACGCCGATGGAGATGCGCCCCGCCATCAACTCGCTTTTTTCCGATATTCCGGGGGCGAAGGTCCCCTTCAGAAAGTCATGCGAGATTCCCGACGAGATCACCAGCAGAAGTCCTGCGGCCGTTGACAGGGCGGCCGCGATACCGCCGGCGGCGACCAGCGCGATCACCCAGTTCGGCAATTGGGCGATTTCCGGGTTGGCCAAGACCATGATGTCGCGGTCCACGCTCAACTCGTTGCCTTCCCAGCCCCATTCTGCGGCCTTCTCCTGGAAGGCTGGGTTTTTGTCGTTGTAGTACTGAATGCGTCCGTCGTTGTTTTTGTCTTCGAACGCCAGCAGGCCGGTGGCCTCCCAACGCTCCATCCATTCCGGCCGCTGCTCGTACTCCAGGTTGCCGTCCGGGCTGCCGACCGCGCCGGTCTGCACCGTGGTGGTCAGGTTGAGGCGAGCCATGGAGCCCACCGCCGGCGCCACGGTGTACAGCAGCGCGATGAACAGCAGCGCAAAGCCGGCCGACGAGCGTGCGTCGCGCACCCGGGGCACGGTGAAGAAGCGCACGATGACATGCGGCAGGCCGGCCGTTCCCACCATCAGGGCGACGGTGATGGCGAACATGTCGATCATGCTCTTGCCGCCGTCGGGATAGGCCGCCGTGTACTCGTTAAAGCCGAGATCGACGACGATCTGGTCCAGCTTGTCGAGCAGGAAGGTCGAACTGCCCTCGATGGTGCTGCCGAATGCGACCTGCGGAATCGGGTTGCCGGTGAGCTGAAAGGCGATGAAGACCGCCGGAACCGTGTAGGCCAGGATGAGAACGCAATACTGGGCCACCTGGGTATAGGTGATGCCCTTCATGCCGCCCAGCACGGCATAAATGAACACGATGCCCATGCCGATGATCAGGCCGGTCAGGAGATCGACTTCCAAAAAGCGCGAGAACACGATACCGACGCCGCGCATCTGCCCGGCGACGTAGGTGAAGGAGATGAAAATCAGGCACACAACGGCCACCATGCGCGCCGTGCGCGAATAGTAGCGGTCGCCGATGAACTCCGGCACCGTAAACTTGCCGTACTTGCGCAGGTACGGCGCCAGCAACATGGCCAGCAGCACATAGCCACCGGTCCAGCCCATCAAATAGACCGAGCCGCCATATCCCAGGAAGGCGATCAGGCCGGCCATGGAGATGAACGACGCTGCGCTCATCCAGTCGGCCGCAGTGGCCATGCCGTTGGCGATCGGATGCACGCCCTTGCCGGCGATATAGAACTCGCCGGTGCTGCTGGCTTTGGACCATATGGCGATGGCGATATAAAGCGCAAAGCTGAGACCCACCGCCACGTAGGTCATTGTCTGAAGGTCCATGGGTCGTGTCCCCCCTATTGTTCGTCAACGCCGTGTTTGCGGTCCAGCGAATTCATGCGAATGGCATAAACCGCGATCAGGATCAGGAAGACATAGATCGCGCCTTGCTGGGCGAACCAGAAGCCAAGCTTGAACCCGCCGATCTCGATGGCGTTGAGCGGCTCGACCAGAAGAATGCCGAAGCCGTAGGAAACCACGAACCAGATGACCAGACTGACCGCGATGTGGGTCACGTTGGCCCGCCAATAGGCTTTGGCGCCGTTGTCCGGTGTGTCAGACATGGGTGTTCCTTCCTCCCGAGGTGGGACGCGGGTTTTTTCAGGACGCGCCGGGTCCTTGCCGCCGGTACGGTCCCTTTTTCGCGTTTGTCGGTTCCAGGACCACGCCTCCGCCCGACGGGCCCCACTGTCACAGTGCCGTCCGGGGGGAACCTTGGCCCGGCCCCCTCCCCGGGGCGCAGACTCAAGCAGGGCGCCGGGGGCGAAGCAAGCGGAAACACCGTCGCCGGCACACTTTAGATTTCTCTGGGGAACAGGTGGTTCGCGCCGGGGGGGGTGGCGGAGCGTTTGTTCGCGGTGTTGACGGCTCCGCGCTGGGGGCGTAATCCAAATCAGGCGCGCGGATTGATGCGCGCCGGTTCTCTTCGCGCCGCCGCCGTGGTGGCCGGGGTTCATGACAGGGCATTTTATGCTGGATCGTGTCGCCCGGTAAGTCCGGCCCTGCCTCGGCAGGGGTATCAATCGCACCCAGGCAGTAGCCGGGCCGGCCCGAGTTCCAGGGCGGCCCGCCGGAGTGCTGAGGGCGAGGCGCCCGGTCGGCCCTGTTTCGGCGCGGATGGTCTTGGCCTTTGCGCCGAACCAGCCAGGTTTTGACGACCTCCCGGCGGGGCGGTACGCTTGTGTCGATGCGAAACAGGGAGCCGTGTCATGGCTGACCTGATTGTGAGTGATCCCGACATCATGGGCGGAACGCCCTGCTTCCGGGGGACGCGCGTGCCCGTCTCGGTGCTGTTCCGAAACCTCGCCGACGGCATGACGGTGGACGAGATCGTTGCCCAATGGCCGACCTTGAATAAGGCCGACGTCGTCGCGGTGCTGGAGGCGCAGAGATAGCCAACCGCGTGAACGCCCCTTCCGATTGCTACGGCACGCGAAGACCCTTTCAGATTGACACCCTTGCCTGCCCGCGCCACAATGTGCGGTAGTGCTTCGCTGTCATGAAGGAAGAGGTGAACGATGCTTGGCAATAAACGCACGATCCCGGAGCTTCGCGATCGCTTGAGAGAAATTGCGGAAGAAGAAGGATTAGAGGAGCTAAACGACATCGCGGATGAGCTGAAGCGGCGCTCACCGGTGAGGCGCGCGGAAAACAAGAGCGCTCCGCTAACCCCAGAGCTAGCGCAGTTAATAAGAGACTTCGCTGAAGCCAATCCAGACTGGCATCAACGCGATATTGCCGAAGAGTTCAATGTTAACCAAGGCCGAGTGTCGGAGGCTTTGAACAACCAAGTCTGATAGGGGGTATCCTCACCCCTCCGCCTTGCGGCTGGCCTTTTTGCGGTCGTGCGGGTCCAGGATGGCCTTGCGCAGGCGGATCGAGGTCGGCGTGACCTCCACCAGTTCGTCGTCCTGGATATAGGCGAGCGCGTCTTCCAGCGTCATGCGCCGGGGCGGCGGCAGCGTGATGGCGTCATCCTTGCCCGAGGCGCGGACGTTGGACAGCTTCTTGGCCTTCAGCGGGTTGATTTCCAGGTCCTGGCCCCGGTTGTGCTCGCCGATGATCATGCCTTCATAGACGGCCTCGCCCGGCTCGATGAACTGCGGCCCCCGGTCCAGCAGGTTGAACAGCGCATAGGCGACGGCCTCGCCCTTGGCGTTGCTGATCAGCACGCCCTCGCGGCGGCCCTCGATGGGGCCTTTCCACGGGCCGTGCGAATGATACAACCGGTTCATGACGCCGGTGCCGCGTGTGTCGGTCAGGAACTCGCCGTGATAGCCGATCAGCCCGCGCGAGGGGGCCTGGAAGACGACGCGCGTCTTGCCGCCGCCGGAGGGGCGCATTTCCACCAGCTCGGCCTTGCGCTGAGTCATCTTCTCGACCACCGTGCCGGCGTAATCCTCGTCCACGTCGATATAGACCTCTTCGATCGGCTCCATCTTCTGGCCCGATTCGTCGGTCGTGATCAGCACGCGCGGGCGCGAGATGGCGACTTCGAAGCCCTCGCGGCGCATGGTCTCGATCAGCACGCCGAGCTGCAGCTCGCCG
>CAYFTQ010000039.1:0-11663 GCA_964346035.1 uncultured Roseospira sp.
CATGCATAGAGGCGGAACGGGATCTGATCAGTCAGAATGCGGGGAGGGCGCGCCGTCGTCGAGGAGCTCGCGGAGAACAAGTTTGTGGTGCGCGCGCCATCGCCCCGAACCGGTCCGACACGCGCGCCTTTTCATCCGACAGGGAGAACGGTTACATGACACACCGCATCGGAACCTTTGCCGCCGCCGCCGCTGTGTCCGCGCTGGCCATCACGGCCGCCACCGGCGCCGGCGCTGCGACCTGGAAGTACTCGCTTGAGGAAGCCATCGACGAGGTGCAGGGCGTCTACGCCACCAAGTTCAAGGAGCATGTCGAGGCCAACTCGGACCACACCGTCGAGATCTTTCCGTATGGGTCCCTGGGCGAGTCGAATGACACCACCGAACTGGCGCAGATGGGCGCCATCCAGTTCGCGACCGCCTCGCCGGGCTTCATGGGCAGTGTGATCCCCGAACTTCAGGTGTTCCTGCTGCCCTACGTGCTGCCGGAGGACCACGCCGTCCTGGCCGACTTCTATGAGACCTCCGACACCATCAACGAGATGCTGGCCGGGAAATACGAGGAAAAGAGCCTGCATCTGGTGGACATGTACCCAGAAGGCGAGGTGGTCATGACCACCAAGGAGCCGATCGAGGCGCCGGACGACCTGGACGGGGTCAAGTTCCGCGTCATGACCTCGCCGATGCTGATCGAGACCTATGCCGCCTTCGGCGCAACCCCGACTCCGCTGCCCTGGGGTGAGGTCTACGGCGCGCTTCAGACCAACATCATCCAGGGCCAGGAAAACCCGATGTTCTTCGTGGAATCCACGAAGATGTACGAAGTGACCGACTACATCACCTATACCGGCCACAACACCTTTACCACCGCCGTGGTTGCCAACCAGTCCTTCTATGCGGGCCTGTCGGACGAGGAAAAGGCCCTGGTCGATGAGGCCGCCGACGTGGCCTACAACCACATCGTCGAGTACACCAAGGGCCTGACTCAGAAGTCCGAGGACATGATCCTGGAGGCCAAGCCGTCCATGACCGTCAACGTCCTCACCGACGAGCAGCGCGAGCCCTTCCGCGCGGCCGCCGAACGAGTGCAGGAGGCGTTCGTCGCGGAAGTCGGTGACAGCGGCCAGGAGGTCCTGGACGGCTTCCAGGCCGATATCGAGGCATCCCAGGCGCGCGTCGAGGGCAACTGAGGCGAGCGACGTCGGACAGGCCGGGGCTCCCAGCGGGGGTCCCGGCCGCTCCGGGACACGGCAACCGATGACCCACCGGTGGCGGTGGCGAGAGGAAACGGGCCATGAGTGAGTCGGATCAGGACCCGGGCGGCGCCGGTGGGGGCCGTCCGCGGACCCAGTTCGGGGGGGTTCTGCGGCCGCTGGCGTGGCTGGACACGGGCATTGCCAACCTGGAGGCCATCGTCCTGGCGCTGGGCGTGATCATCATGGCGGCGTTTTCGGTGGCCAACGTCATCGGCCGCTTCGTGTTCGGCGAAAGCCTGTTCTTCGTCGAGGAACTGAACCGTTTTCTGGTGGTGTTGATCACCTTCGTCGGCCTCGGCTATGCCGCCCGCATGGGCCGGCACATCCGCATGTCGGCGCTTTACGATGCCTTCCCGGACCGGATTCGCAAGGTGATCATGGTCCTTATCTGCCTGGTCACCGCCGCCGCGATGTTCGTACTGGCCTGGTATGCCTATTGGTACGTCGTGTCCGTGGCCGGAACCGGGCGCATCGCCCCGTCGCTGCGCATTCCCGTCTATATCACCTTCATCTGGGTCCCGATCGGCTTCATGATCACGGGCATCCAGTATCTGCTGACCGCCGTGGCGAACCTGACCCGCCCGGACGTCTATATCTCGGCGTCCATCGTGGACAGCTACGACGAAACCGAAACCAAGGTCTGACAGCCGAAGCGCCGGCGCGCCGGCGCTTCGCGGCCGTAGGGGGGGAGGGAGCGCCGGCATGGCCGAAGTCATGATCACCGTCATGATAGTCCTGCTTCTGCTGGGCTTTCCCATGATGATCCCGCTGATCGCGGGCAGCTTTGTCGCCTTTTTCATCTATATGCCGGTGCCGGCGGAGATCATGGTCCAGCAGATGCTGGGCGGCATCCGGCCGGCGGCGCTGGTCGCGGTCCCCATGTTCATCCTGGCCGCCGACATCATCACCAAGGGCCATTCTGCCGATCGCCTGATCGACATGGTGATGCGCTATGTCGGCCACATGCGGGGCGGCCTTGGCGTGACGGCGGCCACGAGCTGCGCCCTGTTCGGCGCCGTGTCCGGCTCCACCCAGGCCACCGTGGTGGCCATCGGCAGCCCGTTGCGCCCGCGCATGCTGGAGGCCGGCTACAAGGACAGCTTCACGCTGGCCCTGATCGTCAATGCCTCCGACATCGCCATGCTGATCCCGCCGTCGATCGCCATGATCATCTACGGCGTGATCTCCGGGACCTCCATCGCCGAGTTGTTCGTCGCCGGCGTCGGACCCGGGCTGTTGGTCCTGTTCCTGTTCGGCATCTACTGCGTCATTCATGCCTGGCGCCACAACATCCCGACGCTGGAGAAGGCGACCTGGAAGGAACGCCTGCAAAGCACGCGCGAGGCCGTCTGGCCGCTCGGCTTTCCGGTCATCGTGGTGGGCGGTATCTATGGCGGCGTCTTCAGCCCGACCGAAGCTGCGGCCGTCTGCGTGGCCTATGCCTTCATTCTGGAGTTCATCGTCTTCCGGTCGCTGAAGGTGCGCGATCTGTTCGAGATCGCCAAATCGACGGGCCTGATCACCGCTGTGGTGTTCATCCTGGTCGGCGCCGGCGCTGCCTTTTCATGGGCCATCTCGTTCAACCAGATCCCGCAACAGATCCTCGGCGGCCTGGGCCTGGACGAGGCCAGCGCGATCATGGTGCTGATCGCAATCTCGATCGCGTTTTTCGTCGGCTGCATGTTCGTGGACCCGATCGTGGTCATTCTGGTGCTGGTGCCCATCTTCGCCCCCATCGTGGAGGGCGCCGGCATTGACCCGGTCCTGGTTGGTGTCATCATCACGCTTCAGGTGGCGATCGGTTCTGCCACGCCGCCGTTCGGATGCGACATCTTCACCGCCATCGCCATCTTCAAGCGGCCCTACATGGATGTTATCCGGGGAACACCGCCTTTCGTCGTGATCCTGCTGGGGGTCAGCGCGGCCCTGATCATGTTCCCCCAGATCGCGCTGTTCCTGCCCCAACTGGCGTTCGATTAGCGGGCCGGCCGCGCCGCCCGCCCGATGGGGGGCCGGCGCGCGGGCGCCCGCCCGTTCAGCGAGGACCCTTGCCATGTTCAGGACCATCCTGTGCCCCGTGGACGGCTCGGACCAGGCCATCAAGGCGCTTGATTTCGCCGCCGACATGGCCAATCGGTTCGACGACGCGCGCCTTCTGCTGCTGTGCGTCTATCGCCATCACAGCCCGATGGAAAGCACGCTGTCGATGGTCCGTCCGCTGCATCCGTCCACGCCGGATCAGGCGCTGGCGGACTATGCCCGCGAGATCGTGGCAAAGGCCAAGGCGCACGCCATCGAACGTGGCGTCAAGGAAATCGAGGGCTTCGCCAAGCGCGGCCAGCCGGCGCGCGCCATCGTCTCGTTCGCCGAGGAGCACGGCGTCGACGTCATTGTCCTTGGCGCGCGCGGCTCCGGCGACATCGGCGACTTTCTGCTGGGGTCCGTCTCCCACAAGGTTTCCGGGCTGTCCCCGGTGACCTGCATCCTTGTGAAGTAGGCCGCGCACGCGCCGTTCGACGGCGTGCTTGCAACAGTGTTGTCTCCGCGCCCCGGACTCGGACATGATCCCGGGGGGCGCGGGCGTGCATCGGGCGCACCCGCACAGGCGGAGCAACAGCGGGGCGCATGAAGACCAGGGGTATCCGACTCGACGAGCGCGATCTCAAGATCATCGCCATCCTGCAAAGCGAGGGCCGACTGTCCAAGTCGGAACTGGCGCGACGCGTCAACCTGTCCTCGACGCCATGCTGGGAGCGACTGCGCCACCTGGAGGAAGCCGGCATCATCGAGGGATACGAGGCGCGCGTCTGCCTCAAGGCACTCGGACCGCTGACCCAGGTCATGGTCACGGTGGAACTGGAAAGCCACCAGTCCGAGGACTTCACCGGATTCGAGACCGGCATCCAGGCCTTTCCCCAGGTCCATGAATGCGACGCGCTGGGCGGCGGCATCGACTATGTGCTGCGCGTTCTGGCCCGCGACCTGGACGACTACCAGCGTGTCATGGACCAGCTTCTGGCCGCCGGGCTCGGCATCCGGCGCTACTACACCTATGTTGTGACCAAGCCGGTCAAGCGCGCCCCGCCCCCGGTGACGCTGCTGGCGCGGCCCGGGGCGGCCGACGCGTAGGAAAGCTGCCTCACCGGCGTTTGGTCGGCAGATGATCCATGATATGCGATCTGGGTGATTGGTTCGTCACGGATGATCGGCCCGCCTTGGTATCGCCAGGCGCTGCCAAGACTCCCTCCCCTGGCAAGGGGAGGGCTGGGGAGGGGCAAGGGCTTGAAAATGCAAAGGGTGCGGGCGCCGCTGTTGCCCCCTCCCAACCTCCCCCCTGCCGGGGAGAGGAGTCCGGTCACGCAATCTGAACCCGGATCATTCAATCGAGTTGGAAAAGAAATTCAGGCGGGCTTCTTTAGCCCAAGTTTCTTTTCGATCTCATTGTATACGGCATCATGAGGCGCGGGCGCGGGCGGTGGCGGGGGCGTTGGCCCAAGCGCCAAGCCCCGCCCCGCTCGATGAACCGTATCGGCCGGCCCCACCGCGTCCGCCGTCCCGGTTCACACCGTTTCCAGGTCACCCGGGGCCGAAACCCTGGCCTTCAGTGCCTCGATCTCGGCCGCGTGGCGGGCTTCGAGGCGCGCCATGTCCTGCCCCGCCATGGCCTGAAGCAGACGCCAATACCGCCGACGTTCCTCGACCAAAGCCACGATCGGCGCCGACACCGGCAGGCGCACCAACGCCCCCGCTGCCACCGCCCACGAGAACGGGACCTTGCCGGCGCGGTCGTCCTCGGGCAGGTCGATAAACTCATGCACGGGCACGCCGCAGGCATCGTCCGCGATCGGTCGCGGCGAGACCTGACGCCGGAACCGGCCCTCTCGCCGCGCGAAGTCGGCCGGGGTCAGGGGAACCTCAAGGGTATGCTCCTGGCCGGCGTCGTCGGTGTAGGTCAGCTTGTGCGTGGTCCAGTCCTGGTCCTCATCGGCATTGCCGTCCAGCGACAGCCGTTGCGCCATCGACTCCCCGGCCGCCGGATCATGGACGAACACCGGGCAGACGCGCGCCCGCACCGCCAGCCGGGCATGTTCCGTCGCCACGGCATCGCCGATGCCCTGTTCCCCCTGGCACGGGGTATAAATGTCCACCAGCGCCGGCGAACTGGTGTGCGTCAACGCCGCCAGCACGGACTTCAGGAAGTGCGCCTGGTGCCCGATGGCGGTTTGCACCACCATGACGCGCGGATGCACCATGGCGATCAGCCCCAGTTCCTTGCGGCCGTCCTGCTTGCCCGCGTGCGCCGCGCCGAAGCGGGCGAGATCGGAATCCTGAGCCGTCAGGCTGGCCGTTGAAGCCTGCCCCCCGGTGTTGGAGTACGCCCCCGTGTTCAGCACCACCGCCTTGATCGGCGTGCGCGTCGCCAGGATACGCGACAAGGCACCGAAGCCGATGTCATAGGTGGCACCGTCGCCGCCGACGCTGAACACGGTGGGCAGGCGCTTGCGCTCGGTCTCGGTAAAGTTCTCCCAGCCGAAAAAGCGGAACACCCTGTCGTGGACTGCGGGGTCATAGGCGTCAGCCAGTTCCAGTTCGGCGATGCGCTGGGCCTTGAACTCCACTGCGGCGTCGGCGGCCGCACCCTCGAACAGGCCCTTGGCGACCGCAGGGGTATCCTGGAACAGGCTGTTGACCCACGGGTCGCGGTACTGAGTGAAGGGGAAGGTCGATGAGTACACGCTGGAACAACCGGTCGCATTGGCGACCATATTGCCCGCCGGGCCATTGCCGGTGGGGCCGGTTTCCAGCCGGAACAGCGTTTTTTCGAGCGTTTCCATCGCTGCCTGGAGGCGCGCCCGGCGGGCGGCCTCTGTCACCGACGTCAACTTTGCGGCGAGACCGTCCAGCAGCGCCTCTATTTCCGCGATACGGGTCTCGGTCTCCTTGCGGTGCAACGCGTGGCTGCCCGCGATCACCTGACGGATGGCCGTGGCCTCGCCGCAGCCCCGGCAGGCACCGTGGCCGCCCGTGGTCGAGTAATAAGTGTCCCGGTCCAGAATCAGCCGCTTGGCGAGCGGGCCGGTCATGGGCTCGCTGAATCGCGCCGGGGTATTCGGCAGGCGCGTCCAGGTCTCGAACCGGTCGCGCAGGGTCGCCAGCACGGCCTCGTCCTGCTCGCACGGCTCCAGCGCGTGCGAGGCGCAGACGGTGACGCATTCCAGACAGCCGCTGCACTTCCAGGGATCCAAGGCCACGGCATAGAGCCCGCCGCTGCCGGCCTGCCTGCGCTCGAACTGCGAATAGAAGACCGGGGTTTTGGCGACCGGGTAGTCGGCCAGGGCCTTGGCGACGCGGGCAACGGTGGCTTCCAGGCCGGCATCCTCCGGAATCACCGTGACCGCAGCTTCGCGGAAGGCCTCGTGCAAGGCCTTGTGCTTGTTGCGAACACCGGTGAAGACATCGCGGATGCCGTCGTGCAGGGCATCGCTGTAACCGGCCAGTGCGGTCGTCTCGGGCGCCAGCGGGTCCAGCGTACCGATGGCGAGGGCCAGCAGATCCTCGATGGCATGGATGGTCGAGGGCATGGCGGCGTCCGGGCACACCAGGGTGCATTCCAGGCAGCCCGTACACTTGTCGGCGTCGAACACCGGTACCTGACGGCGGAACAGACCCTTGTCCTTCATGGCACCGCTGGCCGGCGGCATGAACAGGCCGGCGCCGGGCATGACGGGCGCCTCGGCCACGGAGCCATCACGGAAGGCGGCGCCGATCATGTCGTCGAAATAGCCCGGATCGAACAGGGCGCTGGGCGCGCAGGAGGCCCCCATGCCGCCGTGCAGGGCCGACAGCGCCACGGTGCGGGCATCGCCGGCGGCGTTGGCGGCCTCGGCGTCGCGGAACGCGGGCGCGTCATAGGTCACCGGCACGGTCGCCACGGAGCCATCGCGGATCACCGCCATGTTGCCCTCGACGATGGCCTCTCCCTTGGCCCCGAACTTCTTGACGATCTGGTCGCGCACGCGCGCCATCAGCGTGGCCTCGTCGGCGCCATGGCTGATACGGGCCTCGTGGCCGCACAGGGCGCCAATGAAGGCGATCCCCATCATGCGGGTTTCCAGCTCGGCCGAGGGCGCGTGCCGGCGGGCCACCGAAAAGGCATCCACGACATAGACGTTCAGCCGCTTTTCGCGGATGTCGCGGCGGGCGACGGCGGGCAGGTCGCGCCAGACCTCGAGCGGCGGCAGGTTGGACTGAAGAATGAAGGTGCCACCCTCGATCAGTCCCCGCAGCGGATTGGTGTGCGAGAACACCTTGTGGTCCGGCGACAGGACGATTTCCACGTCCTCCAGCTCTGCGTTGGTGATTCTCACCGGCTCCGGGCTGAGGGTGATATAGAAGTTGGTTGGCGCGCCGCTTTTCTCCGACCCGTACTTGGGGGCGGACTTGGAATAAAGGTTCAGCACGCCCGACAGGATGTCCGTCAGCAGTTTGCCGGTCGCAACGGTGCCATACCCGCCGACCGAGTGGAAGCGGATGCGGAAGGCGTCATCCGGCAGCAGGCGCGGGTTGGCGCCGGCCCTCAGGCCCATCATCTCGGTTTCCGGATAGGCCGCCTTCAGGCGCGCCTGGGCCTCCGCCAGCCGGGGCGGCGGATTATCGTGGAAAAACTGACTGCCCAGATAGACCAGCGGCGCGCGGCGCGCGGCATCCATGGCATCGAACGCGGCGATCAGATGGCGCGGCTGCAAATCGTGCCCGCCCAGTCCGAAGATGGCGGTGGTCAGGCGCGGCGGCTGGGGCACGGCTGGAATACCTGCGTGACTGGCGCCTTGGGCATTCTCGCGCGCCCTGGCCAGGGTCCTGATGACCAGCCCGGTCAGCGCGGTCACGTCGGATCGTTCCAGCACCGTCACCGCCCGCTTGCCGGCCAGGGCCTCGGCGATCTCGGCGTCCGGGAAGGGCTGCAAAAGCTTGACCGAGATGCAACCGACCTTGCGGCCGAGCTTGCGCAGGTGATCCACCACCGCCTCGACGTCCTGCGTCACCGAGCCCAGGCCGATCAGCACCGTCTCGGCGTCGTCGCACCTGTATGGCATGATGGGCGCATACCGGCGCCCGGTCATCTCGGCATAGGCAGCCATGGCGGCCCGCGCGAGGCGCGGCACGTCAGCCGCGAAGTGGGTGAAGTGGTCAACCGCGCCGGCCTGAAAATCCGGCTGGTTCTGGACCGGACCCGTCAGGCCGGGATTGTTGACGTCCACCAGGGCGGGCACGCGCTGGCGGGTGCCCTTCTCCCATGCGTTCAGCCACAGTCGGCGCCAGCGGCCGCGCAGGTCCTCCGGCAGGTAATCCAGGGTTCGGGCCACCAGGGCGCCGTCGCGGTCGGCCTCGATGGCATCGGCGTTGTCCGACAGGAACGCCGACAGCGCCTGGAAGGCCGCCTCGCCAAGGGCCTCGGCGTGCCGCTCGGCCCAGGTTCTCAACTGGTGTACGCGCCCGCGCGCCCCGAACAGCAGGTCCTGGGCCACGGTCGGACACGGCATGCGGCCGGCCGGATCCCCCAGATAGACCCGCAGCAGGTCGGGTTCGGGCAGCACGGCCTCGCTCATCATATGGCTGGTGGCGAAGCCGTCCATGGCGTTGGCCACCGGGATCAGCGAGTCGGCCGCGATGCGATATCCGATCGCGGCAAGATCGGCCGCTTCCTGCGGGGTCGAGCCGAACACGATGGTATAGCCGGACGGCAGCAGCGCATAGACGTCGTCGTGGCCGGCCATCACGTTCAGGGAATGACGCGACACCACGCGCGCCGCCACGTGAAGCACAAACCCGCCGACCTTCTTGCCCACCGTCACATAATGGGATTCCAGACCGTACAGAATGCCCTGGCTTGACGACGCATTGGAAATGTACTTGCCGCCGGTCAGCGCGGCGCCAAGCGCGCCTGACTGGGCAGAGTGTTCGCCCTCCGGCTCGAAGAAGAACGGGTGATGACCCCAGGCGTTGCAACCGCCGTTGGCCCGGAATTCCTCATAGATCTCGGAAATCTCCGTCGAGGGCGTGATGGGATAGCCGATGCCCCCGCCGCAGACATGCGACATCACGTGAGCCACGGCGCCATTGCCGTTGATGACGGTCGGAATTCCTGGATACGTTTCGATCATGGCCGCCTTCTTTCCGCATGGGTCCGGGGCCGTCAACACCCCTGCCCCGCCCCTCTCCCGAGCCGGGTATCCGATGCCGACCGCGCGGCCCCACCGTTCCCCAGGGCAGACCGACCACACCGGCGCCACCAGCCTATCACACGCCCCAGCCCCCGATACAGCGCTTGCACCGAACCGGGCCGGCGCGCGTTTCGGGCCACGCCTCGTGCCTCGACCCGAACGAAGGCATCCGCCCGGGTTGGGTAAGTTGATGCACAAGAAATGGTCTGGTGCGCTGACAGATGGCTCCCTTGCCCTTGTCAGTGCTCTAGCGGATGCCGGCGCGCATGAAGGACTGCACGAACTGGCGCTGGAACAGCAGGAAGGCGATCATCAGGGGCGCCACGCTCAACAGCGTGGCGGCCGAGACCACCGACCAGTCCACACCCGATTCCGGCGCCCCGAACACCCCCAGGCCGACCGTCAGGGGTCGCGCCTCGACCGAGTTCGTCACCACCAGCGGCCACAGGAAATTGTTCCAGTGGTGGCTGATCGACACAAGCCCATAGGCCAGGTAGGTCGGCCGCGCCAGCGGAACATAGACCCGCCACAGCACGCCCAGGGTGCCGCAACCCTCCAGTCGGGCGGCCTCCTCCAGCTCTTTAGGCGTGCCCTTGAAGGCCTGGCGCAACAGGAAGATGCCGAAGGCGCTGGCCATATACGGCAGGCCGATGCCCAGAATGGTATCGACCAGCCCCAGGCGGGCCAGCGTGGCGTAGTTCTCCACGATCAGGATTTCGGGCGCGATCATGAGCTGCACCAGCACCAGCGCGAACGCGACATCGGCACCCCGGAAGCGATAGCGCGCGAAGGCATAGGCGGCCAGCGTGCACAACACGAACTGGGCCGCCAACAGCATGGTCACCAGGATGAAGGTGTTCAGCATGTAACGCGGGAACGGGGCGCGCTCCAGCGCCCTGGCGAAGTTCTCCAGCGTCAGCGGGGCGAACGGATCGAACGTGACCGCGTATTCGGCCGGGTGAAACGCCGCCCACAGCGCATACAGCAGGGGCGAAATCCACAGCAGCGCCAGCAGCCAGGTGGCCCCGGTTTCCAGAACACCGCGCGGGCTCATCGGTAATGGATCCGTTTGTCGAGGACCACATACTGCACCAGCGACGCCAGCGCCAGCAGCCCCAGCAGAGCCACCGTCAGCGTGGCCGCATAGGTGGTATCCAAGAACGAAAAGGCGGTCTCGAAGATGTAGTACAAAAGCAGATTGCTGGCGTTGTCCGGGCCGCCCTTGGTCAGGATGAACAGGTGATCGACCAGCTTGAACGAATTCAGTATGGCGTTGATGAGCACGAACAGGGTGGTCGGCATCAGCAGCGGAAACAGGATGCGGCGGAAATAGGTCCGGCGCGTCGCGCCCTCAAGCCGCGCGGCCTCCCACAACTCGGGTGGAACGGTCTGAAGGGCGGCCAGATAGAAGATCATGAAGAAGCCGGCCTCCTTCCACACCGTCATGACGATAATCGCCCCCAGCACGGTGTCCGGATCGCCCAGCCAGTTGTGGCCGGGCAGCCCGACCAGGCCCGCGATCTGGTCGATCAGGCCGATGTCGGGCGTATAGAAGAACAGCCAGATGTTGGCGACCGCGATCATGGGCAGGATGGTCGGCGTAAAGAAGGCCATGCGGGCCAGCGCCCGGCCCGGCAGGGCGCGGTTGACCATCAACGCCATCATCAGCGCCAGCGCGATGGAGGTCGGAATGGTGCCCAAGGCGAACAGGGCGTTGTTCCACAGCACCCGCCAGAAGATCGGGTCCTCGGCCATCAGGGCATAGTTCTCCAGCCCGATGAAGTGCGACGGCCGGACCGGATTGCCGCGGCTGAACAGGCTGTCGATCACCGTTGCCCCGATGGGCCAGTAGGTGAACGCGATCAGCAGGATCGCCGCCGGGGTCAACAGCAGCCAGCCATGGACATGGCGCATGGGATCGGGTCCTTCATGCCGGCGGTGGATACCGCCCGGTCTCCCCCCGGTGGGGGGAGGCGTTGGGGCGGCGTGTCTTGGGCGACACGAAAGGTTGAAGCCCTCGGCGATTCGTGGAATCTCTGAACCCGACGCTTGGAGAGCGAACGATGTCCGGCACCACCTTCAAGAAAGCCCGAACCCTTCGTCAGGCAATGACGGAGTCCGAGCGCGCGCTTTGGCGCCGGCTCAGGCACGAATTCCCTTCTGTTCTCGTCACGTGGTGCGAATG
>CAYFTQ010000040.1:0-11576 GCA_964346035.1 uncultured Roseospira sp.
CCTGGGCGCTGGGACCCATTTCGCACGCGCGGCTGTCGGCCCTGCCCTTCGCGCGGTATGAGGTTCTGACCGGACTGATCGAACGACGGGGCGAGGCCGGCGCCTGGCGCTGGCGGCCGCTGCCGATGATCGGGTTTGAGGCCGACACGCTCTGGCGCGCCGGCCCGGTTTGGACCTGGAACGCACTCAACGCCTGGCATGCCCGGGCCTGGCGGACGCCATTGCGCATCGCCATCCATCCCCATGACCTGTCGCTGCGTCTGGGCGGCGCATTGCGTCGGACCATCACGACTCTGGGGCGCTCTCGCGACGCAACGCATGACGCCGGACCACGTCCGGATGAATGATGCCCGCTTCCATGGTCAACAGCACCAGGCGCGCGTCTGCGCTGTCCCCGGCCTCCACGGCGTCCGCCAGCCGCCGCGCCAGGGCGTCGGCGTGCGCCGTCTCGGTGGCCTGGGCGTGTGCTTCCGGCCCCAGCATGCACTGGGCCAGCAAGGCCGCCGTGGGGCCGCGACCCGCCAGCGGGTCGGGCTTTTCCAGCCGTAGGGCGGTCAGCTTGACCGCATCGGGAACCAGACGCGGATGCAGGCCCTCGGCGCGTAACGCGGCGTCAAAGGCCTGGATCTCGCGCGAGCGGCCGAACAGGCCGAGAAATCCGAACATGCCGGTGTCCATCCGAAGCAATGCGTGGCCGGGCATGATACGATGGCTCGGCCCCCAAGGCGAGCCAGGGAACGCGCTGCCATGATATCGCATGTCCCACCCATGCCGAGGCCGTGACGGCCTTTCTGGACACGCGGCGCACCCACGTTCGAAGGCCGCAAGCGTGCCTTCTTCCATTGTCGGACTGGATTCAAGGCGGGAGGCTGGAACCATGACGCGGGAGTTTCCATCACGTGCTGTATCGGCGCCAGCGCCCGGCACGGTCGCGCGGACGTTGGTCCGGGCGGTGGCGTCGTCGGTCCGGAGCCTGGCCGGTGCGCTTGTCGTGACCCTGGCCCTGGCCCTGGCCCTTGTGGTTCTGGCCGGACCCGCCACCAAGGCCCGCGCCGGCGGCCTGGGCGAAGCCCTGGCGGCGGTGAAGGCGGGCGACCATGATACCGCCCTGGCGCGAGCCGGATCGCTATCCGATCCCGTCGCGCGCAAAATCATCCAGTGGGCTCGCCTGAAGGAGGGGCTGGCCGGCTTCGGGACCATTGCCGCCTTCATGACCGCCAACCCGGACTGGCCTCACCAGTGGTCCTTGCAACGGGCCGCAGAGCGGTCCCTGACCGGGCGCGAGGACCCTGTCCGGCTGCTGGCCTGGTTCCAGGCCCATCCGCCCGTCACCACAAAGGGCAAGGTCGCCCTGGCGGGCGCCCTGCTGGACCGGGGCGATACCGGCGAGGCCGCCCGCGTGGTTCGCGACGCCTGGCGCGACGGGTCCTTCAGCGAAAGTGAAGAAAAACTGTTTATCAATACGTTCGGGCGGTTTCTTGAAGTTCCACATCATGAGGCACGCCTGTCCGCGCTGCTGTGGGACAGCCGGGTGGACGCAGCCCGCCGCATGCTGCCACGGGTTGGGCCGGGCCAGCGCGCGCTGGCCGAGGCACGCATCCGCCTGATGACCAATGCAGGTGGTGTGGACGCCGCCATCGCGCGCGTTCCCGACCGTCTGATGGACGATCCGGGGTTGGTCCACGACCGCCTCGTCTGGCGCCGTAAGCGTGACATGGTGGCGCGGGCGGCGGAACTGCTGTTCCACCCCTCCGCCAACCAGGGCAACCCGGCAGCCTGGGGCCGGGAACGGGCCTATCTGGGGCGAGAACTCTTGCAAAGTGGTCAGGCTCGCACGGCGTATCGGGTGTTTGCCGGCCACGGGCAGGACGGTGGCCTGTCCTTCGCGACCGGGGAATGGACGGCGGGCTGGATCGCGTTGCGTCAGTTGGGCGATCCGGCGCGCGCCCTGGGTCATTTCGTCACCATGTACGCCGGCGTGTCTTACCCGCAAAGCCTGTCGCGGGCCGCCTACTGGGCCGGACGCGCGGCCGAGGCACTGGAGCGCGGACAGGAGGCCGCCGACTGGTACCGGAAGGGGGCCCCGCCACGCCGAGACATTCTATGGCCAACTCGCCATCGAGGCGCTGGGCGAATCGCTAGCCAGCCATCTGGGGTCAGCCCCGCAGCCCACGCCGGCGGACCAGACCCGCTTCCAGGCCGATGAGCGGGTTCGGGTCATCCGCCTGCTGGATCAGGCCGGCTTCGCGGACATGGCGCCACCGTTCGTGCTGGCCCTGAATGATCAGGCGGCGACGCCGGGGTTCCGCGCGCTGGTGGGGCGATTCCTGGCTGGGACCGGCCGGCCCGACCTGGCCGTCTCCTTTGCCCGCAAGGCCGCCCTGGATGGCACGTCGCTCCTGGAGACCGGGTATCCACTGCCCCGATCCGTGCTTGACGGCGTGCGCGCGCGTGTCTCATCGGGACCGCAACCCGACGCGCCGCTCATGCTGGGCTTGATCCGCCAGGAGAGCAACTTCAATGCCGAGGCCGTCAGCCGCGCCGGCGCCCGCGGCCTCATGCAGCTCATGCCGCGCACCGCGCAACGGGTCGCCGCCAGCCTGGGCGAGAGTTCGTCCAGTCTGAGGCTGACCGACGATCCGGCCCACAACGTACGGCTGGGAACGGCCTACTTCGCCGGTTTGCTGGACAAGTTCGCCGGCTCCGGCGTGCTGGCCATCGCCGCCTATAACGCCGGTCCGTCGCGTTCCGTGCGCTGGATTCGCGAGAACGGCGATCCGCGCCGCATGGACGTCAACGGGGTGGTGGATTGGATCGAGCACATCAGCTTTTCCGAGACCCGCAATTACGTTCAGCGCGTTCTGGAAGGCGCACAGGTCTATCGCCACCGGATGGCCGGCGGCGGCCCGGTGCGTGAGCGATTGAGCGACGACCTCACCCGCTGATGGGCCGCTTCCGCCGCCGTCCGTGTCCACCACCAGCCTGCGCCGCAAGGAATCGAAACTGATCGAGGCCGGCCACTAGTGCGCTGACAAAGACAAGGGAGCCATCTGTCAGCGCACCAGACCATTCTTTATGCGTCAACGTCGCAGAAACTCAGGCCGATGCCTTCGTTCGGGTCGATGCACGAGAGAGGAACCCGCGCCATGGCCCTGCCCCGCAGGAACATTCGTCGTCATCGTCTGGCCGGTGCCGCGCTGGCCATCCTGGCTCTGACCACCGGCTGCACGGGGGTTCCCGCCGGTGTGGAACCCATGCGCGGTTTCCGGGCCGAGCATTTCGTCGGCACCTGGTTCGCCATCATGCGCCTGGACCACCCCTTCGAACAGGGCCTGACCAATGTGCGGGCCACCTACCAGCCGCGACCGGACGGTTCCCTGGTGGTCTTCAACCGGGCCTGGGACCCCGATTCCTGCGCCTGGGAGACGGTCAGCGGCAGGGCCCGTTTCCTGGATGGCCCCGACGTCGGGCGCTTTGGCGTGACCCTGCGTGGCGGCCCGATAAAAGGCGGCCTGCATGTTCTGGACATGGACCCGACGGGACAGTCCTGGGCGCTGCTGGGCGGGCCGACATGGGATTATCTTTGGATCCTCTCACGCGACCCGAGCATGAACGAGGATCGCCGTCGCACCCTGATGCGCCAGGCGCGCGAGCGCGGCTATCCGGTGGAACGGTTCCAGCGCGTCGATCAGGGCGGCCCGGTGTGCCGGGACCCGTGAAATCGGCGGCCGGAAAACGCCTGTTCAGCCGCCCAGGTTCCCGCACCGCAATGGCGTCGTCCTGTGCGGCATCCGGCCCATGGCGACAGCCGGTTTCGGGCCGCGCCGGAGCCTCACCGTACGGTCACAACCACGCGCCGGTTCATGGCCTCTGCCACATTGTCGCCGGTCTCCACCGCCAGGCGGGTTTCGCCCTCGCTCGTCAGGATGACATGGGCTGGGTCCAGACCGGCCGCCAGCAGATGGTCGCGCACCCGGGCGGCGCGACGCAGGCCAAGCGCGCGGTTGAGCCCCGTTCCGCCCACGGTGTCGGCGTATCCGACGATGACCAGATCAAAGGTTTTCCGCCGGGCGGCGTCGGCCATGATGGCGCTGGCTACGGCATCGCTTCCCGCTGGCAAGGCGGTCGCGCCCAGGGCGAAGCGTGGCAGGGGGAAACGCTCTGGAGGCAGGGGCTGGGCGTCCAGCGCCTGACCGAACAGAGCCTGGCGATCGCGCCCGCGAACGGAGATGGCCCGCGCGGCTTCCGCTCCCTTACCGACCAGGGTTCCGGCCCCGGCCGACTCCAGGGTCACGGCGGCCCGCTTCCCGGGACCGCCGCGCACCTCTGCGGTGCCGACGCTGCCGTCCGGATTCGGCAGCAGCACTACCGCCTCCCGGCCGAGGTCCTCGTCCACGACCGCCATCTGCTCGGCAAACGCGGTGCGGCAGGCCTCCAGGTCGGGCCGCTGAGCCGGCATGCGGTCTTCCTCGGCTTCCTGGAACCAGCATTCGAACGCCCCCTGAGCGCGCGCCAGGGCTTGGGGGGCCAGCGACATGGCGCCGCTCCGGCGGGCCGCGATCAGACGCGCTCGCGCCGGCGCCACGTTAGCGCGTCGGGCGTCGCTCAGGGACCGGGCGTCCAGTGTCGTCGGCTGCGCCGCCTCGCCGCGCACCAGGCGTCGCGCCTGGTCCAGGAAGTAACGGGTATCGGACCAATCGCCCTCGGCCCGCTCCTGGCGGGCGAGCGCCAGATAGGTCTGCAACAGAGCTTGCTCGAAGGCTGGTGCCGACACGGGCGCCTCAGCGGCCACGGCCGCCACATCCCAGGGGTCGTGGGACGGGTCCCCGGGGGCGGCGCACCCCGACAGGCCCGCCAGCACAGAGACGACACAGGCGGCGGCGGCGGCGCGCGCCACGAGGTGGAACATTCGGTGACGCATGAAAACTCTTCCCGGGAGTTGAGTGGATCGGCGGTCCGGACACAATGGCCAGCTCAGCTTCGCGGCGCCCTCAGGGCCAGATGGGTGCCGCGAATGCCGATCGTGGCCGATGGGGTCGTCAACAGCACGGCGCCCGGACGCATCCGGGCGATGCCGCCCGAGATATAGGACAGCGTGCCCTCGAACAGATGCAGGGACAGGCCGGCTTCGTCCCGGTCCGGCCGATAGACCATCTCGTCAATCACCATGATGCTGTCCGGCCCCAGTGACAGCAGGGTCTCGTCATCCAGAGTGAGACCGACCGCGCCGTTGGCGCCGGTCATGACCTCGTCGTAAAGCCGAACCGGCATACCCAGCGTGACGGGCAGTGTTTGCGGCCCGCGCCGAACCTGGACCTGCCCTTCCAGCGTCTTGATGACACCGATCGGGTTCTCCGCCCGCGCAGGTGTCGCGCCAAGCCCAAGCCCGCCAAGCACCAGAACGCCAGTCAGGATCAGAGCCAGCGCGACCCCGGCGGACACGGGGGTTTTGGACCGCGAGGGCTGTCGGCATGAGGCGGCGGGCATGGCCAGATCTCCTTTTCATTTTCTTCCAGCCGTCTTTGCTCGTCAGCTTGCCCCCTCCACGCCTGGGGTCAAGGGGGTGCGGACGCGATCGGACCGAGTAAGCCGTCGTAGCACGCCAGCCCTCGCCCCCCAAGGGCTGGACGGCCGCCGCACCGACCCCATATGCCAGCCTCAAGGAGCCGGTCGCGCCACGCCGGTCGCGCGACTCGGCTGGACTCAGGCCGTGAACAGGGGAGCCCCTCGCCATGCCATCGGATCTGGACCCCGTCATTCTGGCCCGCGTCCAGTTCGGGTTCACCGTCGCCTTCCACATCCTGTTCCCGACCCTGACCATCGGTCTGGCCTGGTTCCTGGTGACGGTCGAGGCTCTCTGGCTTCGCACCCGCGATCCCGTCTACAGGTCCGTCTATCGGTTCTGGGCCAAGCTGTTCGCGCTGGCGTTCGGAATGGGCGTGGTCTCCGGCCTGGTGCTGTCGTATCAGTTCGGCACCAACTTCAGCCGTTTTTCCGAGGCCACCGGCCCCGTGCTGGGCCCCCTGCTTTCGGTGGAGGTGCTGACCGCCTTCTTCGTCGAGGCCGGCTTCATCGGTGTCATGCTGTTCGGCTGGCAGAAGGTGGGTGACCGGCTGCACTTCCTGGCCACGGTGCTGGTTGGCCTGGGGACGCTGAATTCCGCCTTCTGGGTGCTGGCGGCGAACTCGTGGATGCACACGCCGGCCGGCGTGGAGTGGATCGACGGCCGCGCCATCGTGACCGACTGGTGGGCGGTGATCTTCAATCCGTCCATGCCCTACAGGCTGGCGCACATGGTCATGGCGTCGTTCCTGACCGGCGCCTTCGTCGTCGCCGCCGTTTCCGCCTGGCATCTGGTCAAGGGCCGCCATCTGGCGTTTGCCCGCAAGGGGCTGTCTCTGGGCCTGCTGATGGCCGCCGTCCTGGCGCCGGCCCAGCTTTTCGTCGGCGACCTGCACGGGCTCAACACCAAGGAACACCAACCGATGAAGGTCGCTGCCATGGAAGGGCTGTGGCAGACGGAGCATGGCGCGCCACTGCTGTTGTTCGCCCTGCCCGACCAGGAGGCGCAGGAGAACCGCCTTGAGGTCGGGATTCCCAACATGGCCAGCCTGATCCTGACCCACGCGTGGGACGGCGAGGTCAAGGGCCTGAACGAGGTCGCGCGCGAGGATCAGCCGCCGGTCGCGACCGTGTTCTGGAGCTTTCGGATCATGCTGGCGCTCGGCTTCTGGATGATCGCCCTGGCCGCCTGGGGCCTGTGGGCGCGTTGGCGCGGCACCCTGTTCACGAACCATTGGCTGCACCGGGCCTGTATCGCGACCGGTCCGGCGGGCTTTGTCGCGACCATCGCGGGCTGGATGGTGGCCGAGGTTGGCCGCCAGCCCTTCACCGTTCATGGCATTCTGCGCACCGAGAACAGCGTTTCGCCGGTGGTGCCGGAAGCCGTCGCCGTTACCCTGACAGCCTTCGTCGTCGTCTATTCAGGGCTGCTGATCGCCTTCCTGTGGTACGCCTCGCGCGTGGTGCGCCAGGGGCCGCCCGCGCCCGAGGACGAAAGCGCAGGGCCGGAGCACAGCCCGCGCACGGTGGCCGGCGCGACCGGCGTCACCCAACCGGCGGAATAGGACGGGAGCGCTTGCCATGATGGAGACGACTCCCGACCTCATGCCCCTGGTGCTGGCCGGCATCATCGGCGTCGGCGTGATCATTTATGTGGTGCTGGATGGCTTCGACCTGGGCGTGGGCATCCTGTTTCCGCTGGCGTCCGATGACGACGCTCAGGACACCATGGTGGCCAGCATCGCGCCGGTCTGGGACGGCAACGAGACCTGGCTGATCCTGGGCGGCGCGGTGCTGTTCGCCGCTTTTCCAACCGCCTACGCGGTGGCGCTGCCGGCCTTCTACCTGCCGCTGATGGCGATGCTGTTCGCGCTCATTTTTCGCGGCGTGGCGTTCGAGTTCCGCATGAAGGCACGCACGTCAAAGGCTTTCTGGGGCTGGGCGTTCACCCTGGGCTCGACTGTGGCGGCATTTTGCCAGGGCGCCATGCTGGGCGGCCTGATCGAGGGCGTGCGCCTGGACGGCCGGGATTTCGCCGGCGGCCCGCTGGACTGGTTCACCGGTCTGTCGGTGGTGGCCGGCGTGGGCGTGATGGCCGGGTATGCCCTGCTGGGCGCGACCTGGCTGATCATGAAGACGGACGGGCCATTGCGCGCCGCCGCCCGGCGCTGGGGCCTTGCCGCTCTGGCCTGCGTGCTGTTCGCCATGGTCGTGGTCAGCGGCATGACTCCCCTGCTCTACCCCCATATCGCCGAGCGCTGGTTCGGCGGCATGCACTTCGTCTATCTGGCACCGGTGCCGCTGATGACCGCGCTGGTCGCCGTGTTGCTGTGGCGCGGGTTGGGCAAGGGCTGGGTGTGGCAACCGTTCCTTCTGGCCGTGGGCCTGTTCCTGCTGGGCTATTGCGGCATCGGCATCAGCCTGTGGCCGTATATCGTGCCGCCCGGCCTGACCATCGAGAATGCCGCCGCGCCCGCAAGCAGCCTGGTGTTCACGCTGGTGGCCGTGGCCTGCACCCTGCCTTTCGTGCTGGGCTATACGGCCTATGCCTACTGGGTGTTCCGGGGCACGGTCACCGCCAGTGACGGCTATCATGGCTGACGAACGGCCGCGAGAGCCCGGCACGCGCCCCCTTTGGCGGCGGCTGGCATGGTTCACCGGACTGTGGGCGGCGGGCGTGGCCCTGCTGAGCGTGGTGGCGCTGGGCTGGCGCGCGCTGGTGGCGGCGCTGGGGTGATCCGAACAAGTCTGCCCGGCCCCTGCCTCCGGGGACCCTGATCGGGCGCCGTTGCGCTGCCCGGCCGGTTCTCAAGCCATCGTCTTGCGGATATCGGTCAGGAATCCGTCCACCTTGCTGCTCAGGGTTTCGGCCTGTCGCGATAGATCGCCGGCCGCAGCCAGCACCTCGGCCGCCGAATGGCCGGTCTCGCCCGCCGATTCCGTCACCTGCCCGATGTTGGCCGAAACGTCGGTGGTCGCTCCGCTGGCGCCCTGAACATTGCGCGCGATCTCGCGCGTGGCCGCGCCCTGCTGTTCGACAGCGGCCGCGATGGTCGAGGCCACCTCGCTGATCTGGCTGATGGACGTACTGATGGCCTGGATGGCCTCGACGGCATCGCGTGTGGCACCCTGGACGGTGTTGACTTGGCCGCTGATTTCCTCGGTCGCCCGCGCGGTCTGTTGGGCCAGACTTTTGACTTCGTTCGCGACGACGGCGAATCCCTTGCCGGCTTCGCCGGCGCGGGCCGCCTCAATGGTGGCATTCAGAGCCAAAAGGTTGGTCTGGCTGGCGATGTCATTGATCAGACGCACCACCGCGCCAATGCGTTCGGCGGCGTCGGCCAGCGAGCGGACCATTTCATTGGTGCGGGTCACCTCTTCCACCGCCGCCGAGGACATGCGCGTCGATTCCGTCACCTGGCGCGAGATTTCCTCGATCGAACTGTGCAGCTGCTCGGTCGCCGAGGCCACGGTTTGCACGTTCATGGAGGCCGTCTCGGCCGCCCGCGCCACCATCTCGGCCTGGTCCGAGGTGGAACTTGCGTTGCTGCTCATGGCGGCGGCGGTGTTTTGCAGCTCGGTCGCGGCCGATGCGACAATTTCCACCATGCCATGAACGTCCTGTTCAAACCGGCTGGCATGCTGGTTCATCACCTCGGCGGCCCGCTCACGGGCCGTCCGGATATAGACGGAAATGGCGATGTCCATGTCCAGAAACAGCGCCCGCGTGACCGCGTTCAGCAGGGCGCCAGCCTTGCGGCGATCCTTGCGAAAATGAGTCACTATGATCTCTGAAAGGTGTGATATCACAAAGGAATATCCGCCCAGATACCAGCGCGGTTCCAACCCGACCCGTTCGTGGGTGCGCCCGATCCGGTCGGCGGTGCGCAGGTATTCCTCATCGAACCGCCCGGAAAAGACATTCTCCATCCAGTGTTTCGTTTGCATGTCGCGCGCGTGCTTTTTCCGCGCCGGCGAACTGAACAGATCAGCCATCTTCGGTGTATCATCGATCAGGCCGTAGAAGGCCGTCATGACGCCATCCATATGCGGCTCGATGATGGTTTTGGCCTCCCGCAACAAGGCCGAATCCGCGTCACTGATTTGCAGAAAACCAAGCCGCGCGTTTCGATCCATGCCTTCCATGACACCGTTGCCCCCTGTATTTTCCATGGCGCATTTCCCGATCAACCCGGGCGCGGCCTTGCTATTCGGACCGACTGTGCCTTGACCGTCCCGCTTCGGCAAGCCCGACCAAAGGGCAAAACGGGTATTGCCCTGAAGCGGACCGATTGTCTATGAGTACCGCCACGTCACGAGGCTCCGACCGGCGCGCCGCGGGCGTGGTGGAATTGGTAGACACGCCAGATTTAGGTTCTGGTGGCTTTCAGCCGTGGGGGTTCAAGTCCCTTCGCCCGCACCACGCCGTGCGTGGCCGCGCGATGCGCGGCGCGCACACATGATGTCGCCCCGGTCGGTGGGCCTCGCCTTTCTCTTCCCTCATCTCCAGGATCTGACATGCAGGTGACCGAGACCCTCAGCGAGGAGCTGAAGCGCGAATTCAAGGTTGTCGTTCCGGCCGACACGCTCAACGCCAAGGCTGAGGCACGCCTGACGGAGGTGGCCACACAGGTCCGCATCCCGGGGTTCCGCCCCGGCAAGGTTCCCATGAGCCTGCTCAAGCAGCGGTTCGGCGGCCACGTGATGGGCGAGGTGCTGGAACAGGCCGCCCAGGAGGCTGTCGAGTCGGTCATCAAGGACAATGACCTGCGTCCGGCCCTTCAGCCCAAGGTCGAGATCGAGACCTATGAGGCCGACAGCGACCTCAGCCTGACCGTGGGCGTCGAGCTGCTGCCGGATCTGGGCTCGCCCGACTTCTCCGACATCGCGCTTGAGCGGGATGTCGCCGAGGTTCCCGAAGACGAGGTGGAGGCATCGCTGGAGCGGCTGGCCCAGTCCAGACGCGGCTCGGAGCCGGTGGCGGAGCCGCGCCCGGCGCAAGCCGGCGACATCGTGGTCATTGATTTCACCGGCAAGAAGGACGGCGAGCCGTTTTCCGGTGGCCAGGCAGAGGATTATTCCCTGGAACTGGGGTCGAACACGTTCATCCCGGGGTTCGAAGACAAGCTGGTCGGTGTCGAGCCCGGAACCCAGACCGAAATCGACATCACCTTTCCGGACGACTACGGCGCCGAGGACCTGGCGGGACAGGCCGTCACCTTCGATGTGACGATCAAGGAACTGCGCACGCCCTCTGAGGTCGCCCTGGACGACGAGTTCGCCAAGGGCTTCGGGCGCGAGACGCTGGACGAGTTGAAGCAGGCCATCCGCGATCAGATCGGCCAGGAGTTCCAGAAGGCAAGCCGCGAGAAGACCAAGCGCCGTCTGCTGGACAAACTGGCCGAGAAGTTCACCCACCCCGTGCCGGAGGGGCTGGTGGACGCCGAATTCGATGGTATCTGGCAGCAGCTCTCGCAGGCCAGGGAGCAGGACCAGCTTGAGGACGAGGACAAGGAAAAGAGCGAGGATGAGTTGCGCGCGGAATATCGCGCCATCGCCGAACGCCGCGTGCGGCTGGGTCTGCTGCTGGCCAAGGTGGGCGAGGACAACGACATCCAGGTGAGCCAGGAGGACCTGAACCAGGCCCTGATGGACCAGATGCGACAGTTCCCCGGGCAGGAACAGGCGGTTCTGGGCTATTACCAGCAGAACCCGCGGGCGATGGAGGAACTCCGTCCGCCGATCTTCGAGAATAAGGTTGTCGACTACATCCTTGAACTTGCGCAGGTCACCGACAGAGCGGTCACGCCGGAAGAGTTGAAAACGCCCGATCCGGATGCCTCGGATGCCGGCTAGGGCATCGACCCAAACGAAGGCAGCAGCCTGAGTTCGGAACGTTGATGCATAAACAATGGTCTGGTGCGCTGACAGATGGCGCCCTTGTCTTTGTCAGGGCACGAGGGCGGCCATGCTTTCAAGGGGGCGCTCCTGAATGCGAAAAGCGCCGCGCAGAG